>JAJPZF010000018.1 GCA_021204545.1 Prevotellaceae bacterium | reverse complement strand
TCGAGGAGAGATACGTCCTAGTCGCTGTCAATTCTCTGCCTGATTTTTAGCGAGAGAATGCGTAGTTCAGCCGTCTCTTAGGCGTTTAGCGAGTGGATGACAGGCAGGGTAAGCTTGCCTTCCTTCATGTCGTTGCCCGTCGGTTTGCCAGTCGCGTTCTGGGTGTCGTAGTCAAAAATGTCATCCTTCAGTTGGAAGCAGACACCGACATACTTGCCGAAAAGCTCCATCGAGCGGACATCCTCGCTGGAGCCGCCCGCAAGGTGCGCCCCGGCTTTGGCGCAAAGCGAGAAAAGCGAGGCGGTCTTCTTCTCAATCACATCATAGTAAGCCTCCTCACTAAAGTCAGTCGAGCCAGTTCTCGCCAACTGCCGGAGCTCGCCGTCGGAGAGAGTCTGCCCAAGGCAGGCGAGCCAGTCTGAAAACTCAGGGCAGGCGCAGAGGCAGGCGTGCGTGAGGGCGCGCGAGAACAGGAAGTCGCCCACCAGCACAGCCACTTTGTTTCCGAAGAGGGCATTGACAGATTGCTGCCCACGCCGCTGGTCGCTCTCGTCGATAATGTCGTCGTGAACGAGGCTCGCCGTGTGCAACAGCTCAAGAGCCACCGCGGCGTTTAGCACCCTGTCGTTCACCTTGCCCGCATACTTGGCGGAGAGCAGCACCAGGATGGGGCGCATACCCTTCCCTTTTCTTTGAAGAAGATGCTCGAGAGCGGCGTGAAGCAAAGCATTGTCGTGCTGAAGAGTGGCGGAGAGCAGGCATTGGTAACGCTGCAACTCCGTGCTAACCGGTTGGCTGATGCTTGCAAGATAATCCTTCACCGCTGAATGTTTAAGTCGCAAAATTAAGCAAAATAAGGCAGCACTATGCGTTTTTTCTTTAATTTTGGCAGTCTAAACACCCAAGAGATGAAGAAACTCTTCCTGCTTGACGCATACGCGCTCATCTTTCGTGCCTACTACGCTTTCATCCGCAAGCCACGCATTAGCGCGAAGGGCGTTAACACCTCGGCCATACTCGGCTTCGTGAACACGCTGGAAGAGGTGCTCAACAAGGAGAAGCCCACACATATTGCCGTGGCCTTCGACCCGGGCAAGCCCACTTTCCGCCACGAGGCTTACCCCGCATACAAGGCTCAGAGGGAAAAGACACCTGAGGATATAAAAATCTCTGTGCCGATCATAAAGAATATCTTAGAGGCGTACCGCATTCCCTTGCTGCAAATGGACGGCTTCGAGGCGGACGACGTGATAGGCACCGCAAGCGTGAGGCTGAACGACGGCGAGACGGAGATATTCATGATGACATCGGACAAGGACTACGCGCAGCTCGTGCGCCCGCACGTAAGCATCTATCGCCCGAGCCTCGGCAAACAAGAGGCTGAAGTGCTCGGCACGGAGGAGGTGAAAGCCAAGTACGACATCAGCAATCCCTCGCAGATGATAGACCTGCTCGCACTGATGGGCGACGCTGCGGACAACATACCCGGCTGCGCGGGCGTGGGGCAAAAGACGGCGACTAAGCTGCTTAAGGACTACGGCACCGTGGAGAATATGCTCCAACACACCGACGAGCTGCGCGAAACCTTAAGAGAAAGGGTGGAGAACTGCCGTGAACAGATAATGATGAGCAAGTGGCTCGTGACAATCAAGACGGACATTCCGCTCGACATCGACGAGGAAAGCCTGAAAGTCAGCGAGCCAGACAACGAGAAGCTGCGGAAAATCTACGAAGAACTGGAGTTCAAGCGCCAACTCAAAAGGCTGGCGCTGACGGAAATCCCCGCGACACCGCCCGACAAGCAGTATGCAGGCGACCTCTTCTCTGCCGCAGGAATGGCGATAAGCCCCGAAGTGGCACATCAAAACGTGCTGACACGGCTCACGCTCGCAGACGTTCCCCACCGATATCACTTGGTGAGCACACCCGAGGAGCGCAAGGAACTGCTCACCACCCTACTCCACTCTCCCGTGGTCTGCCTCGACACGGAGACGACAAGCAAGGAGGCAATCCGCGCCAAGCTCGTGGGCTTGAGCTTCTCGGTGAGCAAAGGCGAGGCGTGGTATGTGCCTGCGCGCGACGTGAGAGTAGCCGAGGAGTTCCGCCCGTTCTACGAGAACCCGTCGATACTTAAGGTGGGACAGAACCTGAAGTATGACCTTCTGGTGCTCGAGAACTACGGCATCCACCTCCAGGGACCTATGTTCGACACGATGATAGCGCACTATCTTGTCAGCCCCGAGCTGCGGCACTCGATGGACGACATGGCGGAGCATTACCTTAACTATCAGACAATCCACATCGAGGAGCTGATAGGCCAGAAGGGAAAGAAGCAGAAGTCAATGGCGGATCTCTTGCCGGAAAGGGTCTACGAATACGCTTGCGAGGACGCGGACATCACGCTGCAACTGAAATCCCTTCTCGAGAAAGAGATGAAGGAGAAGGGAGTCGACGGGCTTTTCCGGCAAGTGGAGATGCCCCTGATGCCCGTGCTCGCGGGGATGGAGCGCAACGGCGTGAGGATTGACACCGAGGGCTTGAAGGAGTCGAGCCTGCTGTTCACAAGCCGCATGCAGCAAATCGAGCTGGAGATTCACCGCCAAGCGGGAGCGCCGTTCAACATAAACTCGCCGAAACAAGTGGGTGAACTGCTCTTCGACCGGCTTAAGATCGTGGACAACGCCCGCAGGACGAAGCGCGGGCAATACGAGACAGGGGAGGAAATCCTTGAGGCTCTGCGCCACAGGCACCCCATCGTGGAGCTGATTCTCGAGTTCAGAGGACTGAAAAAACTGCTGGGAACATACGTCGACGCCTTGCCGGAACTAATCAATCCCGCAACGGGCCACATCCACACTTCCTTCAATCAAACCGTGGCGCAGACGGGAAGATTGTCGAGCAGCAACCCTAATCTTCAGAACATTCCAGTGCGGAACGACGAGGGGAAGGAGGTGAGAAAAGCGTTCATCCCCGAGCCGGGCGAGCTTTTTTTCTCGGCGGACTACAGCCAGATTGAGCTGCGACTGATGGCGCACCTCAGTGGCGACCGCAATCTCATCGAAGACTTTTGCGCGGGTCACGACATACA
>JAJPZF010000231.1 GCA_021204545.1 Prevotellaceae bacterium | reverse complement strand
GCCTGAAGGTGCTCCTGCAAGTGAGCGTCACCTTCCACGAGCAGTATGGCTACAGCCTCAACATTCATGACATCGACCCTTCCTTTACCCTCGGCGACGCGGAGGCAAGGCGCAGGCAGATAATAGAGCAGCTGCGGGCGGACGGACTGCTGGAGGCGAACCGCCAGCTCAGCCTGCCGAGGCTCACCCAGCGCATAGCCATCGTGAGCAGCGAGACTGCCGCGGGCTACGGCGACTTCGTGAACCAGCTCCAAGGCAACGCTCAGGGCTTCGCCTTCGCCTGCGGCCTGTTCCCCGCCGTCATGCAGGGCCAGGGCGTGACGGACAGCATCATCGCCGCCCTGGGCAACGTGGCGGCGGACCAGGGGCAGTGGGACGTGGCGGTGATCATACGTGGCGGCGGGGCGACGACTGACCTGAGCGACTTCGACAGCTACCCTCTCGCGGCCTTCATCGCACAGTTCCCCCTGCCCGTGATAACGGGGATAGGGCACGAGCGCGACACGACGGCGCTTGACAGCGTTGCCCACACGAGCCTGAAGACACCCACGGCCGTGGCGGCCTTCCTCGTTGACCACGCACAGCAGCAAGCCGAGCTCCTGGCCTCGCTCAGGCAGCGACTGGCCCTGGCGGCACAAAGGGATGTGCTCAACGGCATGCGCTGTGTTGACCTCTTGCAACGACGCCTCTCCCTCACGGCACAAAGCCGCCTCCAAGCGCAACGCAGACGCCTGGACGACTTCCGCCTGCGACTGCCACTCATGGCACAAAGCCTCACCGCAAGACATCGCGACGCGCTGGCCAACACCGTGGCACGCCTCCGCTCCGCGCTACGCCTGTGCCTGGAGAAGGAACAGCACAAACTCGCCCTGCTCAACGCGCGCATGGAGGGCCTCGACCCCGCGCGGCAGCTCCAAAGAGGCTACAGCATAACGCTGCTCAACGGGCGCGCGCTCCGCTCCGCCGATGGCCTCAAGCCAGGGCAACAGATAGTGACCATATTAAATAAAGGACAACTAACCTCAGAGATAAAGGAATGGAAGGGCAGCTGACACTGGGGAAGAGAGAGCTTCCTTGGCTCAAGGCGCAAACCGCATTAATCTCGAAGGGGTCGCGTAAGCGTAGCCGAAGGTTGGGAGTAGCTAACCCCGAAGGGGTTGCACTTGGTAGCCGGGGGCAAATGCGACCCATAGAGGAGCATTTTGGTAGCTTGCGACGGAGGACAAGCGAGGAAAGAACCCCGAAGGGGTTTAACTATGATAGCCGCTTGCCTTTAGGCTGGCGGTTAACGCGCATAGCGTTAGAAGAGTGCCGAGGGTACTCTATATTCTCCGCGAAGCCAATGGGCTATTGGGCATTCGCCTCGTTCCGAGGGTTGCGACCCTCGGCTACAATAGGGAGTACCTTCGGCACTCATATTGGCATGCGCTTTGATCCGTGGGCTACAGCCCACGGCTATCATAGTAAAGCCCCTTCGGGGCTTGCCTTAGCCTCCAGCAAGCCAATCGACCCTTCGGGGCTTGCCTTAGCCACCTGCAAGCTAATCGACCCTCCAGTGCTTGCCTTGGCCACCAACAAACTTAACTGACAACTGACCTCAGAGATAAAGGAATGGAAGAAGAACTGACCTATGAGCAGGCCCTCGAGAAGCTGGAGCGCCTGACGAAAGCAATGGAGACGGGCGAGATAGGCATCGACGAGATGGCACAGAGCCTGAAGGAGGCCGCGCGCCTGCTTGACTACTGCAAGCAGAGACTCACGTGCGCCGAAAAAAACTGCAATTCGTTGCTCAATGCCGAGGAAAACGTGTAACTTCGCGCCTGTCAAGCACATCTGACGACCCACATACAAAGAACAATATGAAAGACATTGACTGGGCGAACATACCGTTCGGCTACATTAAGACGGACTACAACGTGCGCTGCCACTACCGCGACGGCGCA
This sequence comes from Prevotellaceae bacterium, assembly GCA_021204545.1. GTDB lineage: Bacteria > Bacteroidota > Bacteroidia > Bacteroidales > Bacteroidaceae > Physcousia. The sequence continues at coordinate 1,150 of JAJPZF010000231.1, read as the reverse complement.
TGGGGCAGAATCGAGACGAGCAGCGAGGAGACAGTCAACCTGCATATAGCCGCCACCTGCCTGCACTACGGCCAGGAGGCTTTTGAGGGACTGAAGGCCTACCGCTGCCCTGACGGCAAGGTCAGGGTGTTCCGCTCCGAGGCCAACGCAGCGCGCCTGCAAAGCACTTGCAGGGGAATCCTGATGCCGGAGCTTAGCACGGAGCGATTCAACGAGATGGTGGACATGGCGGTACGCTTGAACGAGGACTACATCCCGCCTTACGAGAGCGGGGCCACGCTGTACATCAGGCCGCTGCTCATTGGCACAAGCGCGCAAGTAGGCGTGCACCCGTCCACCGACTACCTTTTCATGATATTCGTCACACCCGTCGGGCCGTACTTCAAAGGCGGCTTCGCCACCAACCGCTACGTCATCATACGCCAGTTCGACCGCTCCGCCCCGCTCGGCACAGGCATATACAAGGTGGGCGGCAACTATGCCGCGTCGCTGCGCGCCAACAAGATGGCGCACGACCTTGGCTACAGCTGCGAGTTCTACCTCGACGCCAAGCAGAAGAAGTACATTGACGAGTGCGGCGCGGCAAACTTCTTCGGCATAAAAGACAACACGTACATCACCCCGAAGAGCACAAGCATCCTGCCCAGCATAACGAACATGAGCCTCATGCAGCTCGCTGAGGACATGGGAATGAAAGTGGAGCGCAGGCAGATACCCGAGGAGGAGCTTGCCACCTTCGAGGAGGCCGGGGCCTGCGGCACAGCTGCCGTCATCTCCCCGATTGAGCGCATAGACGACCTCGAGACGAAGCGGAGCTACGTCTTCAGCCACGACGGGAAGCCCGGGCCTCTGAGCACGAAGCTCTACCACAAGCTGCGCGACATACAGTACGGCATTGAGCCGGACACGCACGGATGGACGAGAGTTGTAATCGAGTAATGCCTTAACGACTTAAACATAAGCGGAGAGACAGCCCCCACCTCAATGCGAAGTGGGGGTAAATCATTGTCTGCGCACTGAACGAACAGCAAGAACATGGAACTTTACCCCGCACTGATAACCGACGCGCTACGCACGGTGCGCTACCCGGGAACGGGGAAGAACGTCGTCGAGATGGGAATGGTGGGCGAGGACATACGCATCGCGGGGC
>JAJPZF010000289.1 GCA_021204545.1 Prevotellaceae bacterium | reverse complement strand
ACGCAACCAGATGATCTACGACTGGGAGCGGGCGATAGGCATACTCGTATCCGCCTCGCACGGGGCAGACATCGTGAAGGTGGGAAAAGCCGTGGACGATAAACTGGAGGAACTGGCGGCAAAGCGACTGCCTGCGGGAATGGAATACCACAAAGTCTTCTTCCAGCCCGACCGCGTGAAGCAGTCACTTGGCACCTTCGTGCTGAACTTGGCGGAGTCGGTGGTCATAGTGGTGGTGATACTAATGCTGGTAATGGGCTTCCGCAGCGGTGTGATAATAGGCACAAGCCTTGTGGTCACGGTGTTCGGCTCATTCCTGTTTCTGGAGATGACAGGCGGCACCATGCAGCGGGTCTCGCTTGCCGCCTTCGTGCTTGCCATGGGCATGCTGGTGGACAACGCCATAGTGATAGTTGACGGCATACTGGTTGACCTTAAGGCGGGGAAGAGCCGTATGGAAGCCATGACTGCCATAGGGCGGCAGACCGCCATGCCTCTGCTGGGAGCCACGCTTATAGCCATAATAGCCTTCTTGCCCATCTACCTCTCGCCAGACACGGCAGGAGTGTACACCCACGACCTCTTTGTGGTGCTTGCCGTTTCGCTCTTGCTCAGTTGGGTGCTGGCGCTGGCCCACGTGCCGCTTATGGCCAACCGCATGTTGATGAAGGGCAAGCAAGCCCAGGAAGGGAGTGGCGAAGTGGAATACAAGGGAAGAATATACAGCGTCCTGCGCGCCACGCTGCGCTTCGGGCTGCGTCACAGGTGGGGCTCGGTGGTGGCAATGGTGCTGTTGCTGCTGCTCTCGGTGGTGGGCTACAAATACACGAAACAGGGCTTCTTCCCCGACATGGTGTATAACCAGCTCTACATGGAATATAAGCTGCCCGAGGGCACAAACTACACCCGTGTGGAGCATGACTTGCGCGAAATAGAGGCCTACCTGCACACTCGCAAGGAGGTGACCCACGTGACCATCTCCACGGGAGGCACGCCCGGGCGCTACAATCTGGTGCGAAGCATAGCCAATCCCTCGCTCTCCTACGGCGAGCTGATAGTGGACTTCACCTCACCGAAGACATTGGAGAAGAACATAGACGACATACAAACTTATCTTACTAAAGCCTATCCCGACGCATACGTGAAGCTGAAGCGCTACAACCTTATGTTCAAGAAATACCCCATAGAGGCGCAGTTCCAGGGACCCGACCCCGCCGTGCTCCACCAGTTGGCTGACAGCGCCATGGCTATAGTAAGGCGCAGTCCCGCGGTATGTCTCGAGACCACAGACTGGGAGCCGAAGGTGCCCGTCCTGAGGGTGGAGTTCGACCAGCCCGAGGCCCGCGCCTTGGGGCTTAGCCGCAGCGACGTGAGCATGTCTCTGCTTACCGCCACGGGAGGCGTGCCTATAGGTTCTTTCTACGAGGGAACTCACAGAAACAACATATATCTTAAGAGCCTTTCCGAGTACAGCCGCCCCACCGAGGACCTCGGCACCATGCAGGTGTTCTCGCAGATTCCCTCGTTGCAGGGGCTTCTCTCCCGGGAGACGGTGGTGAAGCTCTCCGCCGGCACGCTCACCCGTGACGACCTGGTGGAGAGCCTCATGGGCAGCACGCCGCTCAGGCAGGTGAGCAAGGGCATAAGCATAGACTGGGAAGACCCCGTCATACCCCGCTACAACGGTCAGCGCAGCCAGCGCGTCCAGTGCTCTCCCTCGCCAGGCATAGAGACGGAGAAGGCGCGGCAGGCTATAGTTAAGGAGATAGAGAGCATAGCCCTGCCCGAGGGCTACACGCTGCAGTGGCAGGGCGAGAGGGCTGCCAGCACCCGTTCCATGAAGTATTTGTTCCGCAATTTCCCCCTGGCGGTGATACTCATGATAGCCATACTCATCATGCTCTTCAAGGACTACCGCAAGCCCCTCGTCATCTTCTGCTGCCTGCCCATGATACTGGTGGGCGTGGTGGCTGTCATGCTGCTCTCGGGCAAGGTGTTCAATTTCGTCGCCATCGTCGGCACGCTGGGTCTCATGGGCATGCTCATAAAGAATGGCATAGTTCTTATGGACGAGATATCCTTGGAGATAGCCGGTGGCACACCGCCCCTCGACGCGCTTGTCCTTAGCGCGCAGAGCCGCCTGCGCCCCGTGTCGATGGCTTCGCTCACCACCATATTAGGCATGATACCCCTGCTCACCGACGACATGTTCGGCTCGCTGGCAGCCGCCATCATGGGAGGCCTGCTCTTCGGCACTGTCATCACCCTGCTGTTCATACCTATACTCTATGCCTTATTCTTTCACATAAAGACCGACACGAAATGAGAAAGACAGCAATACTCCTTTCAGTTAACGCGTGCGCTCGCCTCTTTGCCGCTTTCGCCTGCGTCGTGTTCCTTTCCGTCCTCTGCCGTCCCGTGGCCGCGCTGGCTGCCGCCGGAGAGGAGCTCAGCCTTCAGGAGTGCATAGACATGGCGCTGCGGCAGAACAGGCAAGTGCAGGTGGCGGCTATGCAGACCCAAGGCGCCCGGTATCAGAGCAAAAGCCTTAGGGCAAACTTCTTCCCCAGCTTCAGCGCCGAGGGCACGGCGCTCTACAACAACGCCAACGGCTCGCTTGCCATTGCCGGCGGCAACCTGCCCACCTTCCTCGCCTCTGGCGTGGCAGACGGGGGCTTCGCCTACTTTCCCGGCACGGACATAGACTTCAAGGTGGGAGCGGTTTACATGGCTGGCTTGCAGCTGCGGCAGCCCATATACACGGGCGGAAAAATAAGAGCCGCTTACGCCATGTCCGCTCTCGGGGTGCAGACGGCAAGGCTTAACGAGCGGCTCACAGCCTCCGAGGTGCTGGTGGAGACCGTCAAGGCCTACGCTGGGGTGGTGAAAGCCCGTGAGATGGTGGAGGGGGCAGGGAGATACGACCAGATGCTCAGCGGGCTCCTGAACGACGTGGAGAGCGCCTACAGTCATGGTCTCAGCCAGAAGAACGATGTGCTGAAGGTGCAGGTGAAGAAGAACGAGAGCGAGCTGAACATGCGCCGTGCGGAGAATGCCCTGCGGCTTGCCACCATGAGCCTCTGCCACCTGATAGGCAAGCCGCTCACCACTC
>JAJPZF010000062.1 GCA_021204545.1 Prevotellaceae bacterium | reverse complement strand
AAGTTTCGGGTGTTCTATGACTATCACACGCACAGGGACTTCGACCTTGAGGCTCTGGCAGAGGCGAACGGGCTGGAAGTGCTGCCTTTGCCTGAGCAGGACGAGACAGACAAATAAGACTATGATAAGCTTCATTATCCGCAATAGGGTGCAGCCGCTGGGCAACCGCAAGGGGAAGACCCTCTACTACGCCTCGCCCAAGGGCAGCGCGGAGCTGCCCCTCGAGAGCATCAAGGAGAGCATCGTGCAGGCCACGTCGCTTGCCAGGGGCGACCTTGAGAACGCCCTCACGAGCCTCGCCGAGCAGGTGTGCGTCGGGCTGAGGGAGGGCTGCAACATAGACCTCGGGCCGCTGGGCAGGCTCGTCGTGAACGTGCCGTCTAAGTGCATGGACAAGCCCGAGGAGGTGACCGCCAAGGACGCGCTCTGCAAGCCGAAGATAACCTTCTACCCCACACGCGCGATGCAGAAGGCTCTGGGGGAGATAGAGATGAGGATAGAACGATGACGGAGGAGCAGAGACAGCGGGGGCTTAGGCTCTTCGCAAGGCACAAGGGGCGTCACCCGTGGTCGAAGCCTCTGCTCGCGTGGCTCAGGGAGGTGCTTCCAGACAACACTATAACAGAGATAGCCGCCGCCCTCGGCGTGACGGCTGACAGAGTGTCGAAGATCGTCATCAGGAAGGGATACTCACGCAGCAAGAAAGCCGAGAGCGTCGCCAAGTCCATAGCTCAGAACAAATGGCACGCAAGTCAGCGACGCCGCCTGCTGTTCGGACTCGAGGGGAAGGGGGTATACGCGCGAGAGAGGCAATTCGACAGGAGCGAGACAAGCTTCCGCTACAATATGCGCTGCCGAGACTATGAAGTGAGCCTTCCAGAAGACGAGAATAAACACATCATAGTACTCGCCACTACCCGCCGAAGCCCCCGAATGGAGGCGCGGGCGAGGCTTTTGGGCTACGAAATCATAGAAGAACAGCCCGATGAAGCCCCTGATATAGACTAATTCTACATTTCCCTGTATGCTTTCTATACTTGCGCCCCCAAATTGGGGGCTTTTCTTTATCTTAGCGGGCGTTAAGAGGCTAGTACTGATATGGCACTTTTTGGTAAGTTCCGCAGGCAGCGCAGAGAGCTGCCAACCCCCGCCCTGACAGGCAAGGGCGCAAGTTACCAGCAACGCATCGCGCGGGCATCCACGGAGGAGACCGCGCTTTGCGTTGCCGCCATTTACAGGGCTGCCGACATTAGAAGCAATTCTATAGGCTCGTTGAAACTGCGCCTGCTGATGTGGAACAAGGCGGGCAAGTTCCTCGAGGAGAGCCATTACGGCGGCTTCGGGCGTGAGAACCACGTTCTTCAGGTGCGCCCCAACAGCCGCCAGAACGCCTTCCAGTTCTGGAAGCAGGTTGAGATGATGCGCATGTTCGACGGACACTGCTACATACTGCCAAGCTTCAAGGACGGCTTCCTCTCCGAGCTGATACCTTGCCGAGGTATATGGAACAGCCTCACGGACACCTACACTCTCGAGAATATGGCCTTCGGGCTTAGCGGCGTGCAGGTGAGAGGTGAAGACATCCTCGTGCTTCGTGGTATCACCACCCGCCTGCACCCTGAGGGGGAGAGCATTATCCACTACGCCGCCCGCACGGCGAGCGTGAGCGCGACCATAGAGAGCCTGAGCCTTGAGAGTGCCGCCAAGGGCGGGAGGCAGAAGCTTATAATGCAGCAGAAGGCTGACGGCGGTCTTACGGGCATAGGCGGGCTTGACCCTATGCAAATGCAGGAACAGGCCCGCAGGCTTGAGGAGAGCATATACTCGAACGACGTGGTGTACGACGACAGCATCTCTACCATCACGCCTATCTCAATGAACGCCGTCGACCTTCAGCTCCTCGACACACGCAAGTTCACGGTGGCGGACATCGCCCGCTTCTTCGGCGTGCCACGCTCGCTGCTGATGGACGACAGCAACAGCTCGTACAAGACCCCTGAGGCAGCCACCACCGAGTTCATGAGCCGCACTATAATGCCTATCATAAAGGAGACTGAGGCTGAGTTCGACGCCAAGCTGCTGAGCCCTGAGGATTACGGGCATTACGCCTACCGCTACGACACGAAGGCTCTTTATGAGCTTGACAGGGAGACATCGGGCAACTATAACAAGACACGCCTCGAGACTGGCATGGCTTCGATTAACGAGATGAGGGCGGAGATGAACCTGCCCGCCGTGGACAACGGGGACGATCACTTCGTGAGCTGCAACGTCGCCCCCGTGGGCAGCGAGAAGCTTAGCGGCTCTACAACAACCAATAACCAAGGCAATGAAAGTACTGACGCTGAAGGAGATAAAGCAGAATAGCCGCATCGAGGGCGACGACGAGGATGCTCTGCTGATGATGATAGGCGACACGGCCGAGGAGGCGGTTGCCAACGCTATGCGCCGCTCGTGGGACGAGGTCATAAGGGCTAACGGCGGTCTCGTGCCTAAGCCCTTACGACACGCCTGCCTGATGCTTGCCGACCACTGGTACTGCAACCGCGGCGCGACATCGTCGATTAACATCAACCGCCTGCCCCTCGGGGCGCGGGAGCTGATAAGCCCTTACGTGAGACTTCTATGACCTACTCAAGCGGTATGCTCAACCAGCGGGTGAAGTTCTACCACCCCGCTAAACGCCAAGGCGTGAAGGGCGAGGCAACTGCCTACACCTTCGGGCAGACGTGCTGGGCGGCCGTGGACTTCGCCCGTGGCACAAGGGCGTTGAGGCAGGGACAGGTGGAGGTGTACACCACCATTATGTTGCGCCTTCGCTTCGCGGGCAATTCGGGACTAACCGAGTACGACCGCATCGAGTACCTGCGCAAGTACTACGCCATCGAGAGCTTTAACGCCGACCCCGCCGCCAACACCATACAGATAACGGCGGTGCAGGTTGCGCCATTTAAGATAACCGTGAATACATACGACGATGGAGCTGGTTATTGAGAAGAACGATGTCATCGGGCGCATAGAGGCGTTGACGACCGCAAACCTGCGCAAGCGCAAAGACCTCGTGGCTATCATGCGCAACGTGATGGCTACCGCCAAGAAGGTGGTGCAGCGTAACGCTCGCGAAAGCATAAGCAACGACCCAAGGGCTGCATACAAGGCTGTGCGCACCCTTGTGTATAAGAAGCTGATTGGCGGCAACGTGAACATCATCAGCCCTCGAAACGGCAAGGTTACAAGCCGACCCTACAACTACAAGGGGACGCTCAAGAGCGGGCAGGTGGGCGGCAACCGTATGAAGCGCAGCGCGCGAACTGAGAGCTTGCAGAATTACTACGGGGCGAGCAGGGGCTTTATACTCCGCTTCCTTAATGACGGCACGAACGGCAGAACCACCCGCAACCCCCAAGGGGCTAACAGAGGTGTGATTAGCGGGAGGCACTGGTTTGAGGCGGCAGGGAGGATCGCAACGCAAGAGGCTGCCGAGGAACTGGACGAGCTGCTGGAGAGGCTTATTCAGGAAGTGTGGAATGAGACAGTCTAAACGACAAAATGTATAGAAATATGAAAGAGACACTAAGAGAGATATTTACCCAGAGCGGCCTACAGATTAGGGAGGCTCAGGGGGAGAACGAGGTAAAGGCCAAGGAGATAAGCGGCTACGCCATCCGCTTCAACGAGGACAGCGTGAAGATGTACGGCTATATGACCGAGCGCATTGCCCCCACGTGCGTGACGGAGGAGGTGCTGCGTGAGAGCGACATTAAGATGACGCTGTTCCATAACCGCGAGAAGCTGCTTGCCCGCTCGAACAAGGGCAAGGGCACGCTGCGCCTTAGCGTTGACGAGAAGGGGGCAAAGTTCGCCTTCGACGTGCCTGATACTGAGCTGGGCAGGGAGGTGGAGATTAATGTGGCGAACGGCAACTACAGCGGGTGCTCGTTCACCTTCGTGCCTGGAGACTATGACATACAAGACCGCGGCACGGACGACGTGCTGGTGACGCACACACGCTTCAACGCCCTGCTCGAGATGACCATCGGCACTGACCCTGCATACCCCACCACCAGCGTCGACTGCCGCGAGTTCGCCGAGAGCGTGAAGGGCGAGGTGGCAAGGCAGGTGGAGGAGAGCCGCAAGGAGGCTCAGGCCAAGGCTGATGCGGCTGAGCGTATGAGGCGCGAGGCGGCAATGATGGAGATAGACAATGTGATTAGATACAATGATTAACCAGTTAATGCTTTAGATTATGGCAAGAAACGATTTCAGAACACAGATGCTCGGCTATCAAGCCCGACTTAAAGAGGCGGCCGAGAAGAACGACCAGTCGGCTTTCGACGCTGTTATGCGAGAGGCCAAGATGTGCCAGACGATGTTTGACGCTGAGATGAGCCTCACGAAGGCTATGGAGCAGAAGGTGTCGATGGCGAAGCGCAGCAAGCTGTTCCAAGAGGCTGTGAAGGCCGCCAAGCAGGGCGGACAGACGGAGTTCGCACTCCAGCGCAGTGTCACGAGCGGCATCCTCCATGAGGGCGACCTCAACAACATGGAGACGGCGGGCATACCCCTGACCATCGAAGACCTGCAAGACCCACTCGAGATGGGGCTTATCTACAACACCGTGGGGCTTCAGATAGCCACAGGAGTGAGGGGTAACATCGAGTGGCCCTTCCTCGACACTGTTGCCGAGTGTACCGTCAACGGGGAGCTTGACGAGGTGGGCGACACCGACCTCGACTACTCGAAGCTCACCACCACGCAGAACCGCCTGAGCGTGAGCATCCTCGTTACCAACGAGGCTCTTGCCAACTCCAGCTTCGACCTTCAGACGAGCGTCATCACCCAGATTAACAAGGCTCTCGGGCGCACGCTGAACAAGGCTGTCATCGGACAGACCAGTGTGGGCGGAACGCTCGCAGGCCCGTTCGTAAGCGGATCGGGCGCAAGCGAGGTGACCTTCGCAGGCAGCCTGCCAACCTTCGAGGAGCTGCTTTCGATGGAGGGCGCGGTGGCAGACGCTGCAGTCGACATGTCGCGCTTCTGCTACATTATGAACGCCGTCACCAAGAGCCAGCTTAAGGCCGTGCCAAAGAGCTCGAGCTGCCCAAGCTTCGTGGTTGAGGACGACCAGACTTGTGGCTACCCAATCTTCACGACCGACAGCAACCTCGTTCCCACGGGGACGGTGCTTGCGGGTAACTTCTCCTATGCGGCTCTCAACCAGCACGGGGACTCTATATTCATCATCGACCCCTACACCGCCGCCAAGAAGAACGCCGTGGTGCTCACGCTGAACGCCAACTGGTCACTGACCGTGCTGCGCCCACAGGCGTTCTGCATAGGTACTGCCACAGCATAAAGGGACTAGGCTGTAAATAACCCGAAAGAGTAACTAACGATGCCCCGGCATCAGAAATTGGTGTCGGGGCATTTTACTAAAAGAAATAACGCCAAGCGGCAGGCGGAAACAAGCCGCTGAGACTAAGACACCAAGGCAATGGCAGTGGATATAATAGCGCGGCTTATAGCCAAGACGACAGGCTTCGACCAGCCGCTCGCCAAGTCAATGGCAGGGGTCCAGAAGTTTGGCCAGGCAAACTTCACCATGAACGGCATACTGGCACAGGGGCTAACCGCCCTGACAAAAATGGCGAAAGGCTTCGGGGCGGTTGAGGTTGCCTGCAAGACGTTCAATGCCGTCATAATGGAGGGAAGCCAGACTACTGGGGACTTTGTGCGCAACGGCGTGGGGGCTCTGAACGACACGATGGGCTTACTTGCCAGAAGCCTTGCCACTTGCGACTTCACCGCTTTCAACCAGGGACTGATACAGACTTATGCCAACGCTGTGAAGCTTCGTGAGCAGCTTGACGGGCTGAATGACATGGCGGAGGCGACGAGTTATTTCAAGAAGAAGTACACTGCCCAGCTTAGCGATGCGAGAGAGACACTGGCTGACCCCGCCTCAAGTGCTGAGGACATTGCGAATGCTATAGCGAAAGGCGACAAGGCTCTCGCCAATATGAAATCGAACGCACAAAACCTTTCCGATGAGCTCAAGAAAACGGCAACCAATATGCTGGATTGGGAGACGGGTGTCGGCGGGTCAACTGTGGATCTGATTGAGAAACTTGAGTCCATAAAGCTGAAGCCGGAAGACGAGGAAAAGACCAAGAAAGCCTACAGAAAGATGCTGCCTCAGCAAAGCGACTATATGATGAAGACCATCTCTTATTCCTCCGAAAACCTTCCGATGGTGACCGATACCGTTAACGAGGCTGCATATCTTCGTGATTTCAACAAGGCAATGCAGGACTCGCAGAAAGCTGAGGCACAGATAGGCTTGACCTTCCTTGAGCTTGATGACACAAAGAGGAAGCAGATAATCGGCTATCTCGAGGCGATGCAAGAAGAGGGGACTGCAATGTCGCAATTGCAGAGAAGCTGGGACAGACAGAAGAGAACTGCGACGAAAGGTTTAAGTAGCACTACGGCAGGCTCTATAGGCAAAACCGCGACTGGCGTGACCAGCCAGATGGAGGTTGAGGACATGCCTATGCGAAACCCGTTCGCGACGACTGAGAGCAAGAAGTCGCTTCAGGACAAGATCGTGAAGATACAGGCGCAACTTGATATCGCCACCGACCCGATGGGGGCGGGCAAGCTTGAGAAGAAGCTTGAAGACTACCAGAAGAGGCTCGACGCGCAGCCGCTCGCCTTGCGCCTTGGCATAAGCACGGACGCGGTACTTGATATACAGAGCGACTTCCAAGACCTTGCGACTTCGATGCAGGGATCGATGCAAAAATCGCTGGAAGATATGTCAGGATGGCTTGACGATGCCGCGGGAAGCTCGAAAAATGTTTCGAAGGAGGGGAAGGTCGCCATGGGGGACTGGAAGCAGGCGGCGTCGGCGGTGTCGCAGCTTGGCGGCGCGCTGCAAGGCGTTGACAGCAAGGGCGTGAACATAGCGGGCATCATCATGCAGGCAGTGGCGAACGTGGCACTTGGCTTTGCGCAGGCACTGGCAAACCCGGAATCAGGGGCGGCGGGAGTGTTCGGATGGATAGCCGCCGCAGTGAGCGGACTTGCCACGATGACCGCTACAATCGTGTCCATCAAGAAGGCTACATCGGGCAGCTATGCGGAGGGCGGTATAGTGCCTGGCTCTTATAACGGCGGCGTGGACAGCACCTACGTCTATGCCTCGCCGGGGGAGGTGATACTTAACAGGGCGCAGCAGCAGAACCTGCTCTCTCAGATAGACAGCAACAGCAATAACGGAGGAGGGCGCACCATCGTCAGGGGCGAGCAGATAATGACTGCCCTGAACAACTACGGCCGCCGCAAAGGCTACGGGGAGGTGGCTTGGCAATGAGCTGGTATCAGATCAATTCTGTGAGCATTTGGGGCAACAAGGTTGAGATTGACATTTACCCCAGCGGTTGCGACACGAGCAAAGACCCCGTGCAGCTTAAGGCTGCCGCCGAGCCTTTTGATATGGAGACCGACGACAGCACGGAAATAGATACAACTATTAGGGAGACCACCGGCACTGTGCGCTTCATAGTTGAGGACGAGGGGGTGCTGGATGAGATACTGCCAAGCACCCCCTTCGACACGAGGGTGCAGGTGTGGCTGACGGAGACTGCATCTAGGGAGCGCAATAATATGTTCAGTGGCTATGTGGAGATGAGCGAGTATTCACAGCCTTGGGACACCACGCCCTATGAGTTCGAGCTGCCCGTAAAGGACGTGCTGTGTATGCTGAGCCTCGTGAACGTTGAGGTGAAGGATGACACTGACTTCGCAGGCATACATACTTTCGCTTATTATATCAAAGAGGCTATCACAGCAACGGGTTATGAAGTGGGGGAAGTTTGCATAAATGCCGGCACTAACTACAACAACGATATATTAACGGAGCGTATACAGCGTGAGTGGTTTATTTCGGAGGAGACGGAGGAGAAAAATGGCGTTACGACATATTATGCGCAAGGAATAACATGGCACGATGCTATAGAGAGAGTTCTCAAGGCTAACGCCATGACAATGACGCTTTTGCCGAAAGGCAGGCTTTTGCTGCAAAGCTGTGCGGCGGCGGGGGGAGGTGTAGCGTATGGATGGGATCAGCTCGATGAATTTGATAGTGGCACACCCGCGGCTACGAACATAGCCGGCGACGACAGCACGCTGTCATTTGAGGACGAGCTTGTGTGCATGAGCAATAGCAACGAGATTGACTGGGTGCTGCCCCTGAGGCGTATACTCGTGACACAGAAATTGGACAAAAGGAAGCTCTTTGAGCTTTCGGACAACTGGCACTCTAACTGGTGGATGGAAAGTTACGGCATATCCACCAACAGCGACGGCACTGCCGTGACGGCGTATGACTTCACCTTGTTCAGGGCAACGTCGACGCAGAGAGGGGTGACTATGGAGCACTGGTACAACTCCCCCGTAGATGACGAGAGCACGAGGAAGGATATAGATGACTTTCAGTTCGGCACTTTGAACAAGGCCATCACTTCTTTCACTGACAAAGACGAAGGGACTTCTTATAACGTTTTCGGTTGCCTTTTGGGAAGTATGGATACCTTCGGGTCGTCAGGGGTGGGATCTAAGACATCTATCACAAGCCCCTCGCCGCAACTTATAATATTGGGGCAGGCACTACCAAGCCACGAGAATGAGAATAAAGTGGTGGCCACGTTCGTGTCGCCAGTCATCCTCACGACAGATAGGCCTGGAATGATCTGTATTAAGCCGGGAAACCTCAACTTTTATAACACCAGTAGTGTCTCTAATGACCTTTATACGCTGATAGGCATTAATGGTAAAGAGTACACACCCGGTAGACACCCCGTGCTGTATTATAGTCTTGCGTTGGAGTATCAGGGGGAATATGCTAGAGTGAATCTTAGAGGCTATACATTCAATAGGCTGGTTTGCATATACAAAGAAGGCGTGTGGGTGAAATGCCGTTCTATAGCAGAAGATAATTCTGACTGGGATTATTCCAGTCAGGAACAGAGATACACGACGGGCTGGATATTCGATGGCAATGAGCTCGCTCCTAATAACGAGGATTGGCATGATAACGACTTTAAGGGATACACAGAACCGAATAGCACATCCAAAGCGAAACGTTACGGCTTCTCATTCGTGGGGGCGCAGGAGAGGATGCTGTACAAGGACGGCGACGGCTTCTTTTATCCGTTTAGCGTAGACGCGGGCATTCCAGCTGGGGAGTATAGGCTGGTGTTCAGGCTTCATTATTTCGTGCAGCGCACATACGCCGCCATACACTCAAACGTCGTTGGCAGCGACGAGAGTATCGAGAATGTGGTGGCCATACTGGACGGGCTGACTATCAGTTTCGCCCCGAGGTGCTACGACGGACTGCTCGACGGCTCAGCCAAAGGACTTTATTGGGATCTTCCCACGGAGAAGACAACTGTCTTTGATTGCGCCGGCTCGGACGGGACGGAGGATGAAACGATAGACCTCGACAGCTGGAAGGATGACATAACTTTCACGTACGCGAAGGACGGCGACGGCAATGTGCTGACATTTAAGGGAAAGGACAACCGCTCGGTGCAGCCTGCTCTCCCGGTGTATAATTCGGCGGCGGCGGCGCAATGGAAAAAGGCTCGCAGAAAGCTCACTTATGACGACGCCAAGGGGGAATTCTCTATCAGCCAGAAATATCAGGAGACCGGGAGTACTGTGAAATATAAGCCCCTGGCGTTCGGCTGGAAGGCGAGCAACGAGGGAGGCAAGAAGGTGTTCTTAGAGGAGTTGCAACTATGAGCTTACTGATTGGCGAATATATAGGCTTTGCCCTGAGGGGCGACGAGGCGGTGATGAAGGCTACCAAGGGACGGATCTATCCGGTGCTTGCCCCTATGGACGGGGACGTGCGCTGCCCTTACATCGTGTATGCCTCGAACGGCTTGACCGAGGTGGCGACAAAGGACGGGCTGTGCTATGACACAGTGAGCGTGAGCGTGATGACGTTCGGCAAGAGCCTCAGGCAGGCGGAGAGGCTTGCGGAGCTTGTGCGGGGGGCTATGATGAGGGCGTGGGGCAGGTGGGAGGAATTGGAAGAGAAGCCCTTCCAGATACAGGACCAGACGATGAGCGGGGGAAACGAGGACTTTGACCTTGCGCACGACGGGTACTTCCTCGAGCTTACGTACACGATAGAGACGTGCGTGGGGGAGGCGCAGCTGCCTGACGCTGATGCGGACGAGGGGGAGGATGAAGATACTGACAACTAACATATAAAGTGAGATAACTATGGCTACAAGCAACAAGTACTTAAAAGGGCAGGAGGTGAACGTCTACATTGGCGGCACGAAGGTGGCAAGCAGCACCAGCTGCACCCTCTCCTACTCCATGGACACTGAGGACGTGTCGAGCAAGGACGACAGCGACTTCTACTTTCAGAACAACCAGCCGACGCAGTTGGGCTGGACTATCCAGAACGAGAGCTACTTCGTGAGCGTGGACAAGTTCAACACGCTGTTCAGTTCCTACATCAGCCGAGAGAAGATTGAGGTGCAGGCGAAGGACAGCAACGAGGTGGTTAACCTGCACGGCTACGCTTTCATTACGAGCTTGAGCGTTGAAGCACCCGTCGACGGCTATGCAAAGCTTTCGATGACGCTCGAGGGCACTGGCAGTGACTTAATTGACTAAACATAACTAAGGAGGACATATTATGGCTATAAAAGGAAAGCTTTTGATGGTGACAATTGTCACTGACAACGGGAAAGACCAGGCGTTTCAATACAATACCGACAAGACAATAGCATACGCCACGAGCCACACGCTCGACCTATCCAGCTCTCTGGACAGCGTGCAGACAAAAGATGATAACGAGCTCTTTAAGGAGCAGGAGGTCACGTCGCAAGACTGGTCAGTGAAGACGGAGAACCTTATCGCCGCCGACCCTGACGACCCAGGGACACCCACTTACAGCACCTTGCACGACTTTATGAAGAACAGCACGAAGGTGTATCTCTCAATGGGTTACCTGCCTTACGCCGCAGGCAAGGAGAGAGACGACTACGGCTCGGACTGGCTCGCGCCTCACGGCAGCCAGGACCAGGAGAACGTCCCTGAGGGCATGGTGTACGGCTGGGCTTATATCACGAGCCTTGAGCTGAACGCTGAGAACAAGTCAAACGTAAGCTACTCCGCCACCTTCCAGGGAGCTGGCAAAATTCTATCTGGGAGGGTGGGATAATGACTATCACGATTAACGGCGTTGACTACGCCTTCTACATGACGGGTACTGTCGGGCTGGTGTATAACACCGCCCGCAAGTACTTCGGCAAAGAGGAGCTGGACACGACAAAGACCAGCGAGATATCCGCTCTCTTCCATAACATACTCGTGACCTCGAACAAGGGCAAGGAAGTGCCTAAGCTCGACGAGTTCGAGTGCAGCCTCACGACTGCCCTGTACACGCAGATGCGCGACTACTTCTTCGAGCGTTGGGCAGAGCTTGAGGGCGTACAGGCAACCGAGCAGAAGCAGGAGGGCGATGGAAAAAACGCCTGACCGCCGCTGACGTTTACCGCCGTTGCGTGGGCGAAGGGGGGATGTCTCCCGAGTACTTTCACGAGCGGCTTACATACTCAGAGGCGGCGGACTACCTCGACGGGCTTGCAAGGCGATACCGAGGGGACTGGGAGCAGGCGAGACTGATAGCGGACGTTACGGCGAGATGCGCAGGCAACAAGCGGGGCGTCGAGCTTGAGTTCCCATGGGAGAAGGAAGACGAAGAACGCAAGTACGCGCCGCCAACGCCTGAGGAGATGGAACAGATCAGGGCTATAAGCAGGCAGATTAAGAGCATACACAAATGAGCGACTGGACATATAAGAAGGGGCAAGAGTTCCTTGTGTTTGTGGGCGAGGGAAGCGCAAACCAGCGCATCGCCTACTCTAAGGAGTGCTCGATTGAGATTAAGACCTCTTTCGTGGAGTACTCAAGCCCCGCGACAGGCTCGTGGAAGTGCCAGCTGCCGCAAAAAAGCGAGTGGGCTATCAGCGTCTCGGGACTGGTTGCCGACACCCGCAACGACCAGACGCTCTTCGGATACCTTGGGCAGGCTGTCACCATCTACTACGTGGACCGTGAGACAGGCAACAACGAGGACGGCGTGGGCAACGGCAGCGCAGGCATCTGGTACGGCACGGCTTACCTCGAGAGCCTTCAGTTCAACGGCACACTGCACCAGACGGCCACTTACTCCGCCAAATTCCAAGGCTCTGGAGAGCTAACAATGAACAAATAACACATTAAGGCAATGAAGAAGATACGAATTAAAAAGGACATGACCTGCACGCTTGCCATCACGGCGGGCGGCGTGAGCGTCAACGTTGAGGGCAGGGCGGTGACTGTGCTGCTCGTGCGCCCCGACCATACACGCGTCAACCTCAAGCCCCTGACGCTTGTGGACGACACTGTCACCTTCCTTATACCGCACAGGGTGCAGAACGACCTCGGGGTTTACGGCCTTGAGGTGTGGCTCGACAAGGACACCGACGCTCAGACGGTGGTTGACCTCGAGAAGGTGTTTGCCCTCGTGCCTCTCACCTCTATGGAGGAGACCGACGACGACGACACGCTCTCTGTGATGACGCTCGAGATGGAGGCTGCCTTTCAGGGGCTGAGCATTATAGACAGCCTTGACAGCTACCTTACCGACGCTGCTCTCAGTGCCAACCAAGGGCGAGTGCTTGACGCGAAGATCAGCAGCCTAAAGAGCAGTATGTCGGAGAGCAACGCCGAGCTGGAGCAGACCGTGAGCGACGCTGTGGACACTGTGACGCAAGCCGTCGCCACTGAGCAGAAGGCTCGTGAGGACGCTGACGCGACACTCCAGCAGGCTGTGGACAACGAGGCTACAGCAAGGCAGGACGCTGACGCGACACTCCAGCAGGCTGTGGACAACGAGGCTACAGCCCGCAC
>JAJPZF010000235.1 GCA_021204545.1 Prevotellaceae bacterium | reverse complement strand
CTACAATTGCTTGATGGCGAGTCTGCCGGAACTAGAGCTGGAGGACCCACAGCCTGGCTATCCCCTTCAAGAGCTAAGAGAACAGTGCGAGGAGGAGCTGACGGACAGCGACAAGAAGCTGCTCGCCAACTACTTCTTTCTCAGGCACGACTGCCAGAACCTTGTCAGGCTCCTGAAGAACCCCGAGGCGCAAGCAGACACGAGCGGCAACTTCTCGCAGGAGCAATACGCCGACCTCCTGACCTCGGCAAGGGAGATGAACTACAACGTGAAGCGCTATCCCGCCTTCATGAGCGAGTTCGCCAGGGAATATCCATATAATAAGGAAGCAAAGGGCTTCTACCCTGAGGACGAGCTGACTTATCAGTTCCTGAACTACGCTGTGACAACCTGCCCGAACAAGATGATAAGGCAGTGGCACAAGCTCAACCTCGATGTCACCAACTTCCTCACCGCTGTGCTGGCGCGCAAGCAAGGCTGGGACGCGGGCGACTACATCAAGGGAGAGGGCGAGGTGCAGGAGATGATAAGGCACAACATGTCAAAGGACTTCGACCTCGGCAAGCAGTACGACTACGTCCGCGAGCTGATGACAATCGTCGAAGAGCCAGACCCCGTGAGGAAAGAGAAGCTGATAGATGCCTTCAAGTGGCTATGGCTTGAGGAGCAGACCTTCTACGACCCCTTCTCGATAGAGGCGGTGTTCGCCTATCTCTGCAAGCTGGAGATGCAGTGCCGCTGGGCAAACCTCGACGTCAAGACGGGCGAGGAGACCTTCAAGCAGATCATAGAGAACCTGCGCGGCGAGGCGAAAGTGCCAGAAGAGTTTATAAGGAAATAACAAAATCAGAATAACATAGGCAATATGACAAAAGGAACTGTTAGTGGCATCGTCGCCAACATGGTCACCATACACGCGGATGGGCCAGTCCTGCAAGGCGAGATATGCTACATCATCTTGAAGGGCGTACGCCTGATGTCCGAGGTCATCAAGGTGATTGGCCAGGATGTCTACGTCCAGGTGTTCGAGAGCACACGTGGGCTTAAGGTGGGAGCCGAGGCAGAATTCACGGGGCACATGCTGGAGATACAGCTGGGCCCCGGAATGCTTAGCAAGAACTACGACGGGCTGGAGAACGACCTCGACAAGATGGAGGGCATCTTCCTGAGGCGAGGGCAGTACACTGAGCCGCTTGACTCAGAGAGACTCTGGGACTTTGTCCCGCTCGCGAAACCGGGCGACAAGGTCATCGAGAGCGATTGGCTCGGGCAGGTGGAGGAGAACCACCAGCCGCTGAAGATCATGGCGCCGTTCCAGATGAAGGGCACCGCCACGGTGAAGAGCATCGCGCCCGCAGGGCAGTATAAGATCCACGACACGGTGGCAGTGCTGACCGACGAGCAGGGCAACGACATCAAGGTGGACATGGTGCAGCACTGGCCGGTGAAGGTGGCCATGACAAACTACAAGCAGAAGCCGCGCCCCTTCAAGCTTCTTGAGACGGGCGTGCGCACGATAGACACGTTCAATCCTATCGTAGAGGGCGGCACGGGCTTCATCCCCGGCCCTTTCGGCACGGGCAAGACGGTGCTTCAGCACGCCATATCAAAGCAGGCTGAGGCGGACATCGTGGTGATAGCAGCCTGCGGCGAGCGCGCCAACGAGGTGGTGGAGATCTTCTCCGAGTTCCCCGAGCTGGTAGACCCGCACACTGGGCGAAAGCTCATGGAGCGCACCATAATCATAGCGAACACAAGCAACATGCCAGTGGCGGCCCGTGAGGCTTCCGTCTACACGGCAATGACGATGGCAGAGTACTACCGCTCGATGGGCTTGCGCGTCTTGCTGATGGCAGACTCCACCTCCCGCTGGGCACAGGCGCTGCGTGAGATGAGTAACCGCATGGAGGAGCTGCCGGGGCCCGACGCCTTCCCGATGGACTTGGGAGCGCTGATAAGCAACTTCTACGGCCGCGCGGGCTACGTTGAGCTGCACAACGGGCAGGTAGGCTCTGTCACGTTCCTCGGCACTGTGTCGCCCGCAGGCGGCAACCTTAAGGAGCCTGTGACGGAGAACACCAAGAAGGTGGCGCGTTGCTTCTACGGGCTTGAGCAGGACCGCGCGGACAAGAAGCGCTACCCCGCAGTCAACCCGATAGACTCTTACAGCAAATACCTCGAGTACCCCGAGTTCGCTGATTATATCAAGGAGCATATCAACGAAGAGTGGATACCCAAGGTGCAGAAGCTTAAGACAAGGATGCAGCGAGGCAAGGAGATAGCCGAGCAGATCAACATCCTTGGCGACGACGGTGTGCCGGTAGACTACCACGTCACGTTCTGGAAGAGCGAGATCATCGACTACGTCGTGCTTCAGCAGGACGCCTTCGACGAGGTGGACGCTGTGACTCCGCTCGAGAGGCAGGAGGAGATCCTGAATCTCGTTACGGAGATATGCGACAAGGACGACTTCAAGTTCGACACTTTCCTTGAGGTCACCGACTACTTCAAGAAGATGATAAACCTCTGTAAGCAGATGAACTACTCCCCCTTCAGGAGCGAGCAGTACTACGACTACATCAACAAGATAAAGGCGATGCTTTAATACTTAGACACTCATGGCAACAGCATTTCAGAAAATATACACGAAGGTAAGTCAGATAACCAAAGCCACCTGCTCGCTGAAGGCGAAGGGCGTGGGATATGACGAGTTGGCCACCATCGACGGCAAGCTTGCGCAGGTGGTTAAGATTATGGGCGACGACGTCACCCTGCAGGTGTTTGAGGGAACGGGAGGCATACCTACCAACGCGGAGGTGGTGTTCCTTGGCAAAGCCCCAATGCTGAAGGTCAGCGACCAGCTTGCAGGCCGCTTCTTCAACGCTTACGGCCAGCCAATCGACGGCGGACCGGAGATTGAGGGCAAGGAGGTTGAGACTGGCGGACCGAGTGTGAACCCAGTGCGCCGCAAGCAGCCGAGCGAGCTGATAGCCACTGGCATAGCGGGCATCGACCTTAACAACACTCTTGTCTCAGGGCAGAAGATACCTTTCTTCGCCGACCCCGACCAGCCTTTCAACGAGGTGATGGCAATGGTGGCGATGAGGGCGAAGT
>JAJPZF010000112.1 GCA_021204545.1 Prevotellaceae bacterium | reverse complement strand
GAATGCCCAGTCTCCTATGCTTGTCACAGCGTAAGCCGTGCCGTCGTATTCCAAAGTCGATGGGATTACGACATCGCCGGAATAGTCCGAAGAACTATAATTTTCGTAAGTTACCTCGGCAGTGTTGGCTATAGTGTCGAGGTTGTAGTAGAAGCCGTCAACGTAGGCGTCGTAGGCAAGGCACGGGGCTTGCAGGGTTAGTGCCGCGAGGCACAGGAATAAAAATCGTTTCATACTCGTTGTTTTTACTTGTTTGTTTATAAGTTAGTGTTTCTTGTTTGGCGGTCCTAAAGGGGCGGAAGGGGAACAATAAAAGAACGTGGACCAATAACTTCGTCTACGTCATTGAGGTATCGCCAAACACCGTTGTCATCATAAACAAGTAAAAGCCCACGCACTCAGCGTGAGCATCAGCTTATACTCTTGATGACTTGCGAAATTGGCGATTTCCAATGACAAGAACTTAAAGCTAACGCCTTTTATCTCGATGTCCTTTCGTTGCTATGCTACATAGGCTTTCTGTGTTTTGCGGTTAATCCGGCTACAAATGTAGGCATTTCCCTGACGTTGGCAAGGAAACCGGGGAGAAAATAGCTTGCGACCCTTGCTCCATTGACGTTCGCCATAGATAGCCCCGAACGCTCGTGCAAGCGAAAGCAATCAATCGACCATGAGCGAGAGACAGAGCAAGCTTGCTTGCTTTTCCGAGCGATGGGGAGATCGCTGCCTCGTCCAACTTCTCGTGGCGAATATGGGTTGTACCTTCGGCACAATAATGGGGCGGTGTCCCATACCGGGGGTGTCGCTAACGCTCGACCCCCGGCTACGCTTATGCAACCCCTTCGGGGGAGTATAGGAGGGGCGTATACCATAATTATATATGCAGAAAGGGCTTCCCCCTTGGGCGTGGCTCGTAAGGCTTAAGAGAATGTGGCAAGACTTAGTAAGTCTTCGGGAAAATCTCAGTAAGTCTTTTGGGAAATCTCAGTAAGTCTTCGGGGAAATCTTAGTAAGTCTTTTGGAAGGCTTTGGGCAACGGCTTTGCCTCTTCCGTGGTGAAGCCTCTCAGGGGGGGGGGCTGTTGCCTTTGGGCGCTCGCTTGCAAAAGAGAGGGCTTCCCCGCCGCAAGGCAGGGGAAGCCCTCTCGTAAGGTCTGTGGGATTAGGCTGTGAGCTTAGAAGTCGCCGCCGGGCATACCGCCCTCGCCGGGACCGCCGGGCATACCGCCTTGCCTGCCGCCGCCCTGCGGGCCGCCTTGCGGGCCGCCTTGCCCGCGGTTGCCGCGCTGCTGCTGTGCGAACACCTTAAGCAGTTGCTGCGGTGTCAGGGTCTCCTGGAACTTTGCGTAGTACTGCTTCTGAACGTCCAGCGCTGCCTGGCTCTGAGCTATCTGAGCCTCTTGGCGGGCGAACTGCTGCTGAATCCTCTCGGTTGCCTCCTCGTCGGTCAGTTCCTTCTGCTTTTTCTCGCTCCTGTCCCCTGCCTGCTCGGGCTGCTCGCCGCGGTTCTGCTCGCGGGCTGCCGCGAGTGCCTCCTGATACTCGGTGTAGAGAGCCACGAACTGTGTCTTCGCGTCGTCCGAAAGGCTCATGTCCTTAGCCAGCTTGTCTGCCTGCTTCTGCACCATCTCTGCGCGCTTAGCCGCAATCTCCTCGTCGCTGAGGCGCTGGCGCTGTTCCTGTGCGCTTGCGCTTACACTTACCAAGGCTACGAGTGCCATTCCCAGAATTGTCTTTTTCATAATCGTTTGTTGTTTAGGTTGGTTAGTTATTCCGTTAACTATCTGCTCAGACCTGCGCGCCGCCCGATAGTTTAACCCCGTGCCTCTGATTTAGGACTTTTTAAGGATAATGGCTACCTTCGCGCATTGTGAAAGTGATGCTTAAGGCTCTGCTTGCCTTTCTGCTCTACGGTGTCTTGCAGGTAGTGTGCGGCTTCCTTGTCGCGCTGCCTGCATTCTCCCGCACGCTTGCGCTCACCCTCTCGCTTCTGCTCAGCGGCGCGCTTGCGGTGCTCCTTGTGTGGCGACCGTTGGGGATGATAAGGCTCGGGCGGGCGTTCCGTGTGCCTTGCGTTGGCCTGGGTGCTGCCTTGGCGGGCCTGCTTGGGGGCTTGGCGTGCGTCGTTGCCACCAACATTATGAGCGAGATGGCAGACCTTGCCGACAACACCTTCGAGGCTTTGCTCGCCGTCGCCTCCACTCCGCTCGGGACGCTGAGCATAGCCCTTGCGGGTCCCTTGTGCGAGGAGCTTGTCTTCCGCGAGGGCATTCAGGGCTGCATGCAGCGAAGCGGTGTCAGCCCACTCGTTGCCATAGCGGTGTCCTCGCTGCTCTTCGGCATCCTTCACCTCAACCCCGCCCAGTCGCTCTTCGCCACGCTTATGGGCATTTGCCTTGGCATACTCTACTGCCGCACCGGCTCCGTGTGGCTCTGCTCGCTCTTGCACGTGGTGAACAACACGGGGGCGGTTATACAGATGAGGCTTCTCGGCAGGGACGCTCTCACGTTCAGCCTTACTGACTGGATGGGGGGCAAGGCGGTGGCTCTGAGCGTCATGCTTCTGTGCCTGCTGCTCTCGGCGGGGCTTCTCATTCTCTTCTGGCGCAAGACTGGCAACAGCGATGGATAGGCCGCGTGAGCTTCGCCTCTTGTCGCTCTTCTCGGGCTGCGGAGGCATGGACATCGGCTTCGAGGGAGGCTTCCTCGCTCCTCGCAAGTCGTTCCCGAGGGAGAGTGATTGCCTCGGCGGCTGCGTTGAGCGTGAGGCCGGCGAGGACTGGGTTATGCTCCGTCGCACACGCTTCCGCACCGTCTTCGCCAACGACATACTGCCCGAGGCGCGGCTCGTGTGGGCGGCTTACATGAGCCGCCTCGGTCACAAGGCAGAGACCTACGCCTTGGGCAGCATTGTTGACTACGTGAGGCTGCACGGGCGGGGGGCGAAGGTCTTCCCTGAGGGCATAGATGTCGTGACGGGCGGCTTCCCCTGCCAAGACTTCAGCCTTGCGGGCAAGCGCATGGGCTTCCAGTCGCTCAAGGACGATATGGGTAGACGGCACCTTGCTTCCGACCGCCCCGAGGTGAGCCGAGGCACGCTTTACCAGTGGATGCGTGAGGTGG
>JAJPZF010000017.1 GCA_021204545.1 Prevotellaceae bacterium | reverse complement strand
GGAACGATTTGCCGGGGATGCTGTACCACGAGTTGGTGATGGTGTGATAGACAAGTATGTCGGGGTTGAAACGATACCAGTCCGCCGTGTGCCGAAGGTAATCGTCGCCCCACTCGCCTCGCGCCGCCTTGGGGAATATGTCCTTGTCGACACCGCCAAAGAAGAGGACGTGGCTGTAGCCCGTAGCCACAGCCGTCATCCCCACTGTGGCCTCCGAGGAGGGCAGGCTCGTCCAGGCTCTTGTCTTGAGGTCGAGCTTCAGCACGCTCTCGGCGATATGCCCGTCGGCAGGGTCGTAGCCGCCGAAGACGAAGAGGCAGACGCTCGCCCCGTCAGTCTGCACTGCCACGCAGGGCTGCAGGCGCGTCTGCCCCGGCATTGTGGCTATGCGCTCCCAGTCAGTTCCCCGCGGGTAGGCAAATCGGTAGACATACTGCTGAGGCTTGCCGCCGCTCTCGCCCCCGGCAAGGTAGATGTACCCCCCGCTGAGCGTGGCGGAGGCGTTGTCGATGCCTACGGGCAGGGAGGGAAGCTTTTGCGTCTCCCTCGCGTTCACTTGGCAGACGTCGGGCAGGCTAAGTCCCCCTTTGTTGGTGCCGCCGATGCACACGAGCCAGGAGCCCGTGCTGACGTACGCTCCGTAAGCCATAGGGTAGGGCAGCTTATTGAAGTTGGTGAACCAGCCTCGGCTGCTCATGTGCCAGATGTCGTCGTAGAAACGCTTCTCCCCGCCGTCGGCGGCCGCAGCGTCAGGGAAGTTGCAGCCCCCCGCTATAATAAGGTGGCCGTCTGCGTAGCCTGTGAAGGCGGCGGACACTCCTTGCCCTTTGGCTAAATAATGAGGAGGGAGGGTCTCGAAGCGCACTTCCGTCTCAGCCTTAGCCGCAAGGGCGATGGAGAGCAGCAGGGCAAGGCAGGCCGCCTTTCTTAGAGCGTGTTGCATTGACGGAAGAAGTCTATCTGTTCCAGTTCTTGTTTCAGTAGCTGTTCCTCCTCGGACGTGATGTTCTGGAACGGCGTGCGGTTCTGCCCGAGGTTCAAGCCGATGAGCTTCATTATCCGCTTGCCGCCGACGATGTTGCCGCGGAAACGGCAGATGACGTTAATCACCTCTTGGGCGTAGTTCTGCAAGCGGCGGGCCTCCTGCAAGTCGCCCCGCTGCCACGCCTCAACGACGCCCACGAGGCAGCGCCCGTTGTAGTTGGTCGTTCCCCCGATGCCTCCTTGCGCCCCGCCCATTGCGAGAGAGGGCAGCAGCGTCTCGTCCTGCCCGTGCAGCATATCGAACTTGCCCCCTGCGTAAAGGCGGCACTGGTTGTACTCGTATATGCTCTCGAACGTGTACTTAATGCCGGCGAAGTTGGGTATCCGCTTGTCGACAGCCCTGAGGAAGTCTACCATAGGCAGGAAGGCACCGTTGAAGGCGGGGATGTGATAGTAGTAAAAGGGCAGGCGGGGAGCGGCGGAGGCTATCTCCTCACAGTAGCTTACGAGCTCCTCTATGCGGCTTATCTTGGGGAAGGGCGGTGCCATCGCGCCTACGCCCCACGCCCCGATGCTCTGTGCGTGGCTGGCGAGGCGTTGGCTCTCACGAAGGCAGCAGCTCCCCACGTGCACTATCAGCTTGAAGCCCTCAGGCAAGGCGTCGCGCCACGCCTCGGCAAGCCGGGCGCGCTCCTCGCTTGTGAGCATATAGCCCTCACCGCTCGAGCCGTTGATGAACACACCACGCAGACCGTTCTTCGCAAGCATCCTCGCGTAGGCGGGAACGGGCGCGAGGTCGACATCGCCGTTAGGGCGGAAGGGAGTGAAAGGAGCGTCGATGAGCCCCCTTATCTTCTCGAATACCATATCAAATGCGTTTGTTGAAGTAGATGAACACAAGGTATTTCAGCACGGACAGTATCCAAAGCATGCTGAAGAAGCAGACACCGTTCACCGCGTTATCGATGCCGAGCGGGGCGAAAGGCAAGGCGATGAGCGACATCAGCATGCAGTAGGACAGCACGTACTGGCGGTGGGAGATGTGCAGTATCAGCCGCCTGCCGCCCTTCTGCGTCGCCATATAAGCGGAGAGCAGGATGCTCAGGACGAACACTTTCGTGTCCCAAAGGGTATGGATGATGACCGTAGCCCTCGTCGCAACGTCTTGCAGGTTATGCACATTCATCGTGCCGACGCTACGCATCTTCCATACGCTCAGGGCAGTGCCTATGACGAAGCCAACGACCATCGGCCAGCAGGCGAGGCGGAAGAAGCTGCGGCGGCGAAGGAACGAGAGCCACACGAACGTGGCACAAAGGGGGATGGTGACGCTGTTGTGGGTGTAGCTGCAGAACACTCCCATCAGGAGCATAAGGAAATAGAGCTTGCCGAAGCTGCGGCGGCTCACCGTCATATACTGCCTTATGAAGAACGGCACCATGCACTGTGAGCATAGCTCCACGAGAGCCGACTCGTCCCGCTGGAAGAAGCGAACCGAGCCGGGGCAGAAAAGGATGAGGAAGAGGGCGGTTGAGATGAGACCGACGAGCGTGTGGTCTGTGTCGAGCAGGCGGGCAGTGAGGGCGACGAGCAGCGTGAAGAGCAGAGACGTTGAGATGTTGATGACCCAAGGGTCCCAGACATAGCCCCCGTGGGGCGGCAGCAAGGAGAGACAGAGCCACACACCAAGGAAGATGATGCCGTAGATGGTGAGTACTCTGCCCATAAGCCCCTTACCGACGGTAACTGCCTTCATAGTACGCACAAAGGTACTTGTTTTTAGAGTGCCTCTATGCCAGTGCCGACGTTTTTCTGCCAATTTGGCAACGCCCCTTACCGTTGGTACGTGCCTTGCCTTCGCCCCGCCCGAACACGTTTAACCTAACTAACAACAAGCAGTATGAACATCAAACCATTGGCGGACAGGGTTCTCATCGAGCCTGCCGCAGCAGAGACGAAGACAGTGGGTGGCATCATCATCCCCGACACAGCCAAAGAGAAGCCCCTGAAGGGGAGCGTTGTGGCAGTCGGCAAAGGAACGAAGGACGAGGAGATGGTGCTTAAGGTCGGCGACCAGGTGCTTTACGGCAAGTACGCCGGCACCGAGGTGGAGCTCGACGGCACGAAGTATCTCATCATGCGCCAGAGCGACGTGGTGGCTATCATCGGCTAAGAAACGCATTATCTAACGAACACTAAACACTTAAAGCAATGGCAAAGGATATTAAATTCAATGTAGAAGCCCGTGAGCTGATGAAGCAGGGCGTTGACCAGTTGAGCAACGCAGTCAAGGTTACTCTTGGTCCGAAGGGTAGGAACGTGGTCATCGAGAAGAAGTTCGGCGCTCCGCAGATAACCAAGGACGGCGTTACCGTCGCCAAGGAGATTGAACTGGCTGATGCCTTCCAGAACGCAGGGGCGCAGCTCGTGAAGAGTGTGGCGAGCAAGACTGGCGACGACGCAGGCGACGGCACAACGACCGCTACCGTTCTTGCCCAGAGCATCGTGCGTGAGGGTCTGCGCAACGTGGCCGCAGGGGCTAACCCGATGGACCTGAAGCGTGGCATAGACAAGGCGGTGGCTGCCGTCGTTAAGAACATCAAGGAGCAGTCCGAGGTCGTGGGTAGCGACTACAGCAAGATTGAGCAGGTGGCTACCGTGAGCGCCAACAACGACCCTGAGATCGGCAAGCTCTTGGCTGACGCTATGAAGAAGGTGTCGAAGGATGGCGTCATCACCATCGAGGAGGCTAAGGGGCGCGACACTACCATCGGCGTCGTGGAGGGCATGCAGTTCGACCGCGGCTACCTCTCGCCTTACTTCGTGACGGACACGGAGAAGATGGAGTGCCAGATGGAGAACCCCTACATCCTCATCTACGACAAGAAGATATCGAACCTCAAGGACTTCCTCCCCATCCTCGAGCCGGCAGTGCAGACGGGTCGCCCGCTGCTGGTCATCGCCGAGGATGTTGACAGCGAGGCTCTCACGACGCTCGTGGTTAACCGCCTGCGCACGCAGCTTAAGATATGCGCCGTCAAGGCTCCCGGCTTCGGCGACCGCCGCAAGGCTATGCTGCAAGACATCGCCACTCTTACGGGCGGCCTGGTCATCAGCGAGGAGACGGGACTGAAGCTCGAGCAGGCTACCATCGAGATGCTCGGCACTTGCGACAAGGTGACCATCACGAAGGACAACACCACCATCGTCAACGGGCACGGCGACAGCCAAGCCATCAAGGACCGCGTCAACCAGATAAAGAACGAGATCTCCAACACCACCAGCGACTACGACAAGGAGAAGCTGCAAGAGCGCCTCGCCAAGCTGGCAGGCGGCGTTGCGGTGCTCTACGTGGGAGCTCCAAGCGAGACGGAGATGAAGGAGAAGAAGGACCGTGTTGACGACGCTCTCTGCGCCACACGTGCCGCAATAGAGGAGGGCATCATCCCCGGCGGAGGCGTGGCTTACATCCGCGCTCAGGCTGCACTGGAGAGCCTGCAAGGTGAGAACGACGACGAGGCTACGGGCATCAAGATCGTATGCCGCGCCATCGAGGAGCCTCTCCGTCAGATCGTTGAGAACGCAGGGCTTGAGGGCAGCGTCATCGTCAACGAGGTGCGCAAGGGCACAGGCGACTTCGGCTACAACGCCCGAGCCAACAAGTTCGAGAACCTGAAGCAGACGGGCATCATCGACCCAGCGAAGGTCTGCCGTGTGGCTCTCGAGAACGCCGCCTCCATTGCAGGCATGTTCCTCACCACCGAGTGCGTGGTGTGCGACGCCAAGGAGGAGAAGCCCGAGATGCCGATGGGCGGAGCAGGCGCAGGCATGGGCGGAATGATGTGATAAGACCCCGATAAGCAAGCTTCGAGAGGGCGGCCAGCAGGTAGCTTAGCCGCCCTCTCTTTTTGTCCCTTCAGTATGACAAGCATCCTCTTCGTTTGCCTCGGCAATATATGCCGAAGCTGCGCCGCAGAGACCATTATGCAGAGGCTCGTCCGTGAGGCGGGACTCTCAGGGCAGTTCGAGATTGACTCCGCTGGTCTCATCGACTGTCACCAAGGCGAGCCTGCCGACCATCGTATGCGCCGCCATGCCGCAAGGCGTGGACTGAGGATAACCCACCTCTCACGTCCCATCACGGCACACGACTTCCTCAGCTTCGACCTCATCGTGGGCATGGACGACAACAACCTTCGCTGCCTCCGCGCCCTCGCCCCAAGCAAGGCTGCCCGTGAGAAGATACGCCTGATGTCGGACTACTGCCTGACGCACAAGGCTGCCTCCGTGCCTGACCCTTACTACGGTGGCTCGGAGGACTTCGAATATGCGCTCGACCTGCTTGAGGATGCCTGCCAAGGCTTGCTCGACGCCTGCCTTAAGCAGGAGCTGCGCAATCACCCTTAAGACCGCGAAGCCTTCACCCGAGGAGCGCATCACCGCTCGCTGCTGAGCCTGACCACGGCTACGGCATGACACTAAAAAAAGGGAGGCTCTTGCCTCCCTTCGCTCACGCCTTGGGCGGGCGGGCTTACAGTCCGCTTGCCGTGTGGCGGCTGCGCAGCCTGCTGTGCAGTGTGTATGGTCTGCCCGTCGAGGCGGGGCGTGTGGCTGCCTTCACTGCCTTGGGTGAGCGCACGCCAGTGTCCAGCCCGTTGCCCAGCTTGGTGTAGGAGTAGGCGAAGCTGTCCCAGTCGGATATGTCCTCAAGCAGTATCGTGCCGTTGGTGTTCTTGGAGTAGGCGACGGTGGACTTGAAGTGGTCCTCGTAGGCGTCCTCTTCGTCGAAGCCTATGTACGTATAGTCGTATGTGGAGGGCAGGCTGGCGGTGCCGTTGCCGTATAGCCCTGCCAGCGAGAGCACGGAGGAGTCGTAGAGTACCTGCGCGAGGGCGTCCTCGTAAGCCATTGTGCATTGCTGGAAGGTGTTCGGCTCTGTGCCGTAGGTGTACGTCATAGTGACCTGCTCGCTGAAGGCGTAGCCCTCGTCTGTCCCAGTGCCTTTGAACTCCATCTTCCTCACGTCGCCGTCCTTCCAGGTGAGTGTCGCCGTCCCCGTCTCAGTGTAGTAGGTGCCTTCGCTGTAGCTGAACGTCACGCTCTCGAGGTGTCCCTCCTCGTCGTAGGCGCAGCTGTAGTCTATGGCGATGTTCCCGTCGGGCGACGTCTCGCTTACGGTGAGCGTCGCGATGTAGCCTGCGTCGTTGAGCGTGGCGTTCATCGTCTCCACGTCGCCGTCGCCCCAGTCGGCTTTGACGCTGAGGGGGTCGTAGCTGATGCTCCAGGGCGTCAAGCCGAAGCCGAAGGTGGTGCACAGCCCGCTCGTGTCGTAGGTGAGGCTGTAGTCTCCCAGGCTTGCGAGCAGCAGCTTCTCGCCGCTCTCGGTGGTGATGAGGGGCACGTTCACGTTAGTGCCTCCTTCGCTCTTGCTCACCACGGCAGCCTCGCTCTCTGTGTTGGCTTCGGCGGCCGTCGTCATGTCCTCGGTCAGTGTCTCGCTCGTGCAGGAGCAGAGCAGCGCCATGGGCAGTGCCGCTGCCAGGCGCGCGATGTACTTTCTCTTTCTCATGATGCTTGAAGGATTTGTCGGTTTGCTTCCGTGGGCATAGGTACTGACAATCCTTAATGTCCCCAACCATCTCAGGTAAGATTTCGCAGGCGGGAACGGTATGGAAGCCCATACGCCTGCGGCTACCTGTCGTGGAGACTCCGCCGAGGTCTCCCCGGAGACTCCGCCGAGGTCTCCCAAGAGACTCCGCCGAGGTCTCCCCGGAGACTCCGCCGAGGTCTCCGCAGAGGCTTCGCCGAGGTCTCCACGGCTCTTAGCCGTATGCGCCGCGACGCCTTGCCTACATCTCGTGCGAAATGCCTACCTTTGCCCCGACGATGGACAAGATGACAAGGGAGCAGCGCCACCGCTGCATGGCGGCAATCCGCAGCAAGGACACCCGGCCCGAACTCTTGGTGAGGCGCTATCTCTTCTCCCGAGGCTTCCGCTACCGCCTCTGCTGCCCGCGCCTGCCGGGGCATCCTGACCTCGTGCTGCGCAAGTACCGAACGGTCATCTTCGTCAACGGCTGCTTCTGGCACGGGCACGAGGGTTGCCCCTCCTTCCGCCTGCCTAAGTCTAACACCGGGTTCTGGCTTAGGAAGATAGAGCGCAACGCCAGCAGGGACGTGGAGGAGCAGAGGCAGCTCCGCTCGATGGGATGGCATTGCATAACGGTGTGGGAGTGCCAGCTCCTTAAGCCTCGCAGGGAGGAGACCCTTGCCTCGCTCGAGCAGACGCTCCTGCACATCTACCTGCAAGACCGCTCGCCCCGCTACGCCCCCCAGCCTGAGAGCACACCGATGGCAGCAGAGCCTGAAGCCCCCTACGGCAAGGACACGAAATAGGGGCGCACCCTACTCGAGGCACGCCCCCACACAATCAAACATTTACTATAGATCTAATCAGAAGTTATAGCCTACTGTGACCATGAAGTTCTTGTTCCTCAGCTTGTCGTCGCCACCGCCGTCATACAGGTTAGCCAGTCCAGCCTCGTACTGGATGCCTACGTAGTAGTGCTGAGCAAGGGTTACGCCCGCACCTACGGACAGACCAGCGTCGAACCGCTTGATGCCGCTATCCTTGCCAAAGAAATCGTCCTTGTCTGTGTCCCCATCATACGTTTCCTTCTCCTTACCAGCTACTCCCACTGCGAAGTACGGACCGAAGTTAACCTGCAGCTGCGCTATGCCGAAGGTGTACCTACCAGAGAAGAGGATAGGTATCTCCAGGTACATAGGATTTGCTTTATCTTTATCCCCATACTCAGAGTATTTGTAACCCTTCTGCGTGAAGTAGAGACCCGGGGTGATGTAGAAGTAGTTCTTCACCAGGGGAATGTCGGCTATTGCGCCGATATGCCAGCCTATCGTAGAACCCATGTTCTCAGATTCACCGCCACCCTTCTCTGTCATGTTGGGCACGTTAAGACCGACACGAACGCCGAAGTGTACTTTCATGTCCACGTCTTGCTCCTGCTTGAGGGACGCGCTGCTGTTCGCCCTCTGGGCGGACGCTGCCACTGCGCACATGGCGAAGGCAGCCAAAACAAAATACTTTCTCATTGCTTGTTGTATTTAAGAGTTAATAAAAAGGTGTGTTCATAGATTGAAGTCCATCTTCCACACGTTGTAGATGCGGTCTGCCGAGCCTCGCTGCGAGAGGAAGTAGATGCTCTTGCCGTCGCGCGACCAGATGGGGGAGAGGTCGTTGCCGGGGTGATAGGTAAGCTGCGTGAGGCTGCTTCCGTCAGTCCTCACTGCGAACACGTCGGTGTTCTGTATTCCCTCCTTCTCCGACACGCTGCTTCCCGTCACCAGCAGCCACTGCCCGTCGGGCGAGAGCTGCGGGGTGGTGAAGCTCTTCCCTTGCTGGGAGAGTATGACCTCCTCAACGCCTGTCTCGAAGTTGACGCGCCATATCTCGCTCTCCTTCCTGTCGGTGAAGCGGGCGCAGTAGATGGTGTTCTTGCTGCCGGGGATAAGGCAGACGGTCATCCCGCGTGAGTAGTTGGAGAAGAGGTTCGTCTTGCGGTCGAAGCTCCAGAGGCTGTAGCTTGCCATTCCCTCTCCTCGGTGGAAGTAGATGGTGTTGCCGTCCTTGCTCATCACCCCGCCGAAGTCGTTCTCCGAGCCGTTAGACACTTGCGTCACCACCGTACCTTGGTCGGCAGGCACGAGATACACCCCGTGGTGTCCGCCCCTCACCTCGGTGAAGCAAAGGGTAGAGCCGTCGGGGCTCCACGACACTCCCTCGACGTTGGTGCGGAACGTGCGCTGGGTGCTTGCCCCGCCCTTGGTGGCGTTCTTCACCATCACGTTCGTCGTCTTGTTCTTCTCGTTGATGTAGGCTATCTTCGTCCCGTCGGGCGAGAGGGCTATCTGCGGTATCACCCACCAGTCTATCACGCTCGTCCTTCCCCCGCCGAAGACACCCACAGCCTTGCCCACGAGACCGCCTTTGTAGTCTGCCACCACGTCAGCGTCCTCCGTTATCCTCTCGAACCTTACGCCGCCCTCCTCAGGCACGAACACCAAGGAGTAGTCGAACTTAACCTTCGCCCCCGCTCCCATTAAGAGAGACAGGAGTGCGAAGGTTGTGAGTGTGCGCTTCATGCGGGTTGTATAGCTTGGTTAACGTCAGAGAGGACACACGCCAACAGGACACTATAAGGAGAGTGACCCGCCAGAGAGTGTTCGCCCCTCGTGACTGTTAGTCATTAGTGCCGAAGTTGATATAAAAGACTTTCTCAGCACGTGTCTTGCCGTCCGTGGAAAGCACGGTAATCTTTATCTCGTGTGTCTGCCCGTCCATATACGCATCCACGTTCGTGAACAGAATGATGTATGAGTGTTGCATTGCACCCGAGACTGGGAGGCTCTCTAACGTGACACCAGCGAAACTGGACGGGGCAACAAGTATCGTGCCTCCAGTGTATTCGGAGATGCGCCAGGGCTTCTCGCTGTAAAGCAGCCTCTCCGTGAATGTCGTGTCGGCGCTGTACACGGTATGCACCGTGCCTTGGTTTGTCGCCCAATTGCTCTGGTCGGCAAAGTACTCGACAGAATACTCCTCATTCCCCGCAGGCTGGTTGGGCTCGTCTGTGAAGTTCACGTAGATTCTGTTGGAACCGCTGCGGAACTTTATGTTAGCATCGGCATAGCGCAGAGCCATACCGCCGCACTCGCCGGTCACGCTGTATGGCGAGGCTGCCGTCTGCAAGGCTGTTGCATCTGAGCCGAAGAAGCCCATCGTGTGCGATTGACCAGTGGCGTGGTTAAGGTAAGTGCTTAGTTCCTCTGCTGTGGTGAGATTAGCTGCTCCGTTTATCTTGCCATTCTCGGAATACCCTACGAAGCCAAACTTAATGTCAAGCCCAGACTCCTCAAGCAAGTCTGCCCACGACTCAATGCCGCTTGCGACGGCGTCAGCCTCCTGCGACATACTTCCGGAATTGTCTACGAGGAAGACAAGGTCTGCCGCACGTGAGACATTTTCATCTTCTTCGTCGCCTGAGTTATAGACAAGTATTCCCTTTGGGGTGTCATCGATAGACACCCAAACGTTCTGCCCCGACTGTGCTGTGCCGATAAGGTCCAGCCATTCGTAAGTCTCGGCATCTTGTATGCCAGTCAGGTCAAGGCGTACAATGACATTACCATCCTCGTCATCCTCCACAGTGTATTGCACGTTAGGTATGGACGCGTTGGTAGTGCCTACGTCTGGGTTCTCACCTGCCAGAGCGTCGCTTGGTATTCCGGAGGTGTTACCGCTTTCCAGCACTATCGTGTCATCGTCGTCACTCATACATGACGTGAACATCCCTGCTGCCAGAACGGATAACACGATCATAGAATAATTAAGTCTTCTCATACTTTTATGGATTTGTTAGAAGTTGTTCAAAATGGTAAATTCAACTCTACGGTTCATTGCCCGCCCCTTTTCCGTGTCATTAGTTGTCAGGGGCTTCGACTCTCCGTAATAGCTGTATTTCAAGCGGTCGCGGCTCACGCCCTTTTCTATCAGGTACGCCACAACAGCCGCCGCTCTCTCCTTAGACAGGTTCAGGTTGAACTCCTCTGAGCCGACATTATCGGTATGGCCTTTCACCTCTATGCTCATGTTTGATTTGATGATAGTTGCCGCCACCTTGTCGAGGTATTCATAGGAATCTTCCTTTATGGTACTCTTGCCGAAGTCGAAGTTGATTGCGTCTATCGCGCATATCGTCTTTCCCTCGATATCCTCATTGTTGTTGATAAGGTCGATAATCTCCTCCAGTGTGTAGCAGGGCTTCTCCTCTACCACTTCCTCTTCCACTACGGGTTCAGGTGTCGGCTCTATAACCACTGGAGTCTCCACTACAGGAGTTGGCTTCTTCTTAGGCTTGAATACGCTGAAGGGAACAGACAAGACAGCTTGTATCTCTATGCCCGAGAGCTTGCGTGTGCCCTCTATCTTGTAGCTGCGCGAGAAGAGTTGAGCCACGTCATTTGCTTTGCTGTCCTTCTCCTTGCCGCCGTAAGTGTCAGTGAAGCCATATTCATAACTTGCCTCTACTCCCAAATAGCAACGGTCTGCTGCCATGGGTATGGCGAACTTCACGCCGACACCAACTTGTCCGGCAAAATACACTGACGACATATTGGCGTGTGATATGTCCACTTCATATCCCGCATAGCTTGCGTCGAGATCGTCTTCCTCCAGCCTGATCTTTCCTCCAGTGGTGAAGCCCAGCACAGGAGCGACGAAGACATAGGGTCTGGCTATCCACGAGCGCTTGCCGATGTTATAAATGAGAGGCACACGAATGTCAAAATAGTGCGCGTTCAGTTTATAGAAGATGTTGTCGACCTCCGTGCCGTAGGACGTGTTGTTAATGTCGGTCAGTTTCCCTCCTCGGTTTAGGAACGAGATCTGAGGGCGGACAGCATAATTGTTCTCCCGTCCGAACTCGCCCTGCACAAAGATTGAGAACAACCCGCTTCTTGTCCACTTGTTGGTCGGGAAATAGTTATCGTCGATGTCGGAAAAGGACATGTGGTTCATCCTGATGCCTCCGCCTATGCCGACGTACCAGGTGTTGTTCTTGCTCTTTTCCTGTACTTCTGTTTCCTGTGCGTATGCGTTCCCCAAACCGAATCCTGACAACAACAGGATGTATGCGACAAGCCTGAAACGCCTCATTAGCGCAGGAGCTTTTATGATCCTCATATTAAATGAAGTAATGTTGTATGAGTGTCTCCTTTACTTCTCGGCGGCAGCGGCGCGGCGGGCGCGAAGCTGGTTGTGCAAGCTGTGTGCTCCCCTCCCAGCGGGTGTCTTCTTCTCAACAAACGGAGTGGCTATAGCAGCACGGGTGCTTTCGCCGAACGAGCCGTAAGTGTAGGTGTAAGTGGCGTAATTGATGGTCTCTGTGTTGATGCGACCGTCACTGTACGAAGTATATGAGTATGTGTAATCGCCTTCATCTGTATCGTCACCTTCATCAGTGTCATGGTCTTCAAACGCATATTTGCAGGAGGTTGGCAGGTTGGCAGGACCCTTGCCCATAAAGCCAGCCAAGCAGAAGGCTGTTGTAGATATATCAGAATCCCAGTCTCCAAGTAGATCGCCTATAGCGAGGAGGAACTGCTTGCAGCCATTGCTCTCGTTGCTGTACTCAAACGTGTACGTTCCTGTTCCCCACTCTTGGTAAGCGTAAGCTCCTTCTGTGTCTTCCCCTTCGTAGCTGCATGTCATCGCAGTCAAATTGCCATTGCTCCACGTGAACTTAATATCAGCTTTCTCGGTGTCATTGTATGACTCGCCTTCGTATTTCCCTTTGTCGGTGTAGGTTTCCGATATTTCTGTCAGGTTATTCCCAGAGTAGTAATAAGCTGAAGTCATGGTCTCCGTTCCGACTTCTCCGCCCCCTTCAGATCCATCATAGGACAAACTCCATACGATGTTCGTTATGTAGCCATCATTGTTGAAAGTCACGGTTAAGTCCTCATCCTCGTAGTCGGTGCTAATCTTGAAGCCCGGCTGCTCAATGTTGTACTCGTCGCCCCAAGCGTAAATGTACGTGCAGCGACCTTCTTCGTCGTAATCGTAAGCATAACGGCTGTAAGGGCTGTAAGAACCTGCCATGATGCTTGTCAGTTGATAGACAGCGGTCGAGCCGTCGCTTTCTTCCACTGTAATCGCATTCACGGCATCGTTGTACTCCCCCTTGTCGTCACCGTTGTAGGAGCCTGCATCGTTGTTGTCGTCGTCGTCGTCAGAACACGAGATGAACGCCATAGGCAGTGCCACTGCCATGAGCGCAATGATTTTTGTTGTTTTCATACTGTTTAGTTGTTTAATATAGGTTGGTTAGGTAATAAAGTCCTGGTCAGTTAGGCAGCCTTCCGCTGCTCCCCGAAGGTGTTCTTTTTGCTTTCACGGCGCGAAGTTAAGAGCAAATATAACAATCGCCAATACTTAGGCGGTTAAATTTAACGAGAGACCTAAAAAAAAAAAAAAAAAAAAAATTTAGGTTACCCACCCCCGTTCCTACCCAAACGACTAGCGGTCAAAACGAAAAAGTATTGATGAAAAAAAA
>JAJPZF010000120.1 GCA_021204545.1 Prevotellaceae bacterium | reverse complement strand
TGTCTATCTCCCCGCCCAGCCTGAGGAACTCCCAGAAGAAGACGCTCGTGTGGTCCTGCTTGTGCAGCCTCACGTCGTTGCTGAAGATGATGAGCCTACGGAGGCAAGGCGTGAACTGAAGCACGCGGAACGCCACGTCGTACTCCGCCTGCTCGCCCACGAAGATGTAGCGGATGTTGGCGTCGGTCACGATGTACTTAACCTGCGCCTCCGAGCTTGTGGCGTAGAAGGGGATGACCACAGCCCTCACGGCGTACGCCCCGAAGTCCACGTACAGGCACTCGGGCATGTTCTGCGAGAAGACCCCTATGTTCTCCTGCACGCCCACCTGCAGCCTCAGCAGGGCGCTGCTCACGAGCCGCACGTTCTGCGAGAAGTCCCTCCACGTCACGCCCGTCCATTGCGCCGCCTCGCCTTCGCCGTAGTCCTTGTGGTACATCGCTATGCGGTCGCCGTACCTCTCTGCCTGCGAGTGGATAAGAGTGGAAAGGGGACTGCGGTTTTGCATAGCGTTAAGTAGGATTGCCGCAAAGATATGCCTTTTCTCTTTTATTCCCTACCTTTGCCCCGACAAACTGTGATTGCTATGGACAGCGAAGTGTTGCTCAGTGAGGCGGTTGCCCTCTTGCGAAGGCTCATAGAGACACCCCGCCCCAGCCGCCAAGAGGCGCGGGCAGCCGACGTGCTTGAGGGCTTCATCCAAGAGCGGGGGCTCGACTGCAAGCGCGTCGGCTCGAACCTCGTCCTCGGGCTGGAGCGTCACGACGTGACGCTGCCCACCCTTCTGCTCAATGCTCACATAGACACCGTTAAGCCCACAACGGCCTGGACACGCTCTCCCTACGAGCCGAGCCTCGAGGGCGAAGCCCTCTACGGCATCGGGGCTAACGACGACGGCGCCCCGCTCGTCTGCCTGCTGCAAGCCTACCGTATGCTGCTTCAGGGCAAGCAGCCCTACAACCTCCTGCTTGCCCTCACCGCCGAGGAGGAGGTGAGCGGCAAGGGAGGCATCGAGAGCGTGCTGCCCCTGCTTCCCAAGGTTGACGTTGCCCTCGTGGGCGAGCCCACGTCAATGCAGCCTGCCATAGCCGAGAAGGGCTTGATGGTGCTTGACGTGACAGCCAAGGGCAGGGCGGGACACGCCGCCCGCCAGGAGGGGGACAACGCCATCTACCGCGCCATCGACGACATGCAGTGGTTCCGCGCGTTCCAGTTCCCCAAGGTCAGCCCCCTGCTTGGGGCGGTGAAGATGACGGTGACCATCGTCAATGCGGGCACGCAGCATAACGTCGTCCCCTCGGAGTGCCAGTTCACCGTCGATGTCAGGAGCAACGAGCTCTACAGCAACGAGGAGCTGCTCCGCCTCATTGCCCAGAGCGTCCAGGGCGAGGTCAAGGCTCGCAGCACACGCCTCGGCTCAAGCAGCATCAGCCCCTCGCACCCTCTCGTGCTCAGGGCTATAGAGCTCGGCGGCAAGCCCTTCGGCAGCCCCACGCTCAGCGACCAGGCGCTCCTCCCCTTCCCGTCCCTTAAGCTCGGCCCGGGCGACAGCCGCCGCAGCCACACCGCCGACGAGTACATCCTCCTCCCGGAGCTACGCCGGGCCATTCCTTATTATTATAGACTCCTCGACGGCCTTAGCCTATAGCCGCCGCAGCGCCTGTATAACACCCTTCGGACAACCCCTCGCAAGGGCCTCCTGACAACCCCTTGCGAGGGGTTCGGTTGAGCCCCTTGCGAGGGGTACTGTGACGACCCTTATACCATCGTTACTGTCGATTCTATTAATCGACCACGGCGACTAAGCGTAGGTGTTGCGGAGCCTTCACTGAGCCCTCCGCGGCGCCCCCGAGGATGAGAGGCTGGCTGCGGCATAGAGACAAGACAGGGGCGCACCCTCTGTAGGCACGCCCCCCTAATCTGCTATGATCCAGAGCTATATTAACCGTTACTGCGCTGCCTGTGCCTTTGCGGCGTGGCGGGCGTGTAGTCTGTTCTTCATGCCGTGTATCCCCTTGAGCGGGTTAGTGGCAGGTGAGATAGCGTCGTCGAACGGAGTTGCCACAGCGGCACGTGTGTCGTCCTCGTCGTCATACGAGGCGTAGCTGTATGTGTACGTTGAGCCGTCGTAGTACTCAGTCTTGATGCGCCCGTCGCTGTATGTCGTGAAGGAGCATGACCCACTGTATGTGTGCGGGTCGTCGTCATCCTCATCGGAGTAGCTCTTAACATACTCGACTTTCCAAGATGTGGGGAGATAGGCGGGACCCTTGCCCAAGTAGCCTGGCAAGCCGAAGCAATCGGCATAGTCGTTCCAGTCGACTATCTGGTCAAGGATAGTTATTGGACACTGCTGGCATCCGTTGACATCATCGTCATACTCGAAAGTGTATGTGTCTGTTTCTGAGTCTCCGTTGCTGCCGCTCAACTTACCTTCCATCTTCGTCAGGTTGTTGTTCTCCCATGTCAACGTCAACGAACCAGTCTCTTTGTAAGTTTCCGTGTATCCATCTTCGGTGTACTTATTAACAGCCGAGTAATCCACCTTGGTCAGATAGCCGCCTGAGTAGGATAAGGTCCAGGTAGAAGTCCAAGCGTCTACATAGCCGGAGTACTCATCACTAAAATTCTCTACGATCTTCGACACGTAGCCGTCGCCGTTGAACGACACACTTATATTATTATCCTCATCTTCCCAGTCGGCGGTAATCTTGAAGCCGGGCTGCTCGATGTAGTACTTGTCGCCCCAGTCGTAAATGTAGGTGCAGCGCCCCTCCTCGTCGTATTCGAAGGCATAGCGCTCGTTAGAGCCAACCTTTACGCTTGTTAGTTGATAGCCGGCGAACACGGAGTTGCTTACCTTCGGTGAGCCTCCTTCGTCGTCGTCGTCAGAACACGAAATGAACGCCATAGGCAGTGCCACTGCCATAAGCGCAATGATTCTTGTAGTCTTCATAATAATGCTTAAACGTTTAATATCAGTTAGTTATAACAATAATGTCTTGACCAGCGCAAGGCAGCGTGCCGCTGTTCCTCACAAGTTATTCCTTAGGTTTACGTGCGCAAAGGTAGGGATAATCATTAATATTGGGGGGGGGGGGGGGGGGGGGGGGGGGGGGGGGGGGGGGGGGGGGGGGGGGG
>JAJPZF010000199.1 GCA_021204545.1 Prevotellaceae bacterium | reverse complement strand
CTGTTTCCCCGCAGGCTCGGTGCGCTCATCGTGGGGCATGCGGTGTGGGATGTCGCAGTGTTTGTGGTTTTTCCCATATAGAATGAGGCGATG
Source organism: Prevotellaceae bacterium (assembly GCA_021204545.1). Classification (GTDB taxonomy): domain Bacteria; phylum Bacteroidota; class Bacteroidia; order Bacteroidales; family Bacteroidaceae; genus Physcousia. Next base: position 13,098 of record JAJPZF010000199.1, on the reverse strand, counting down.
ATAGACAAGTCGACGATTGACAGGGTCTTCGAGGCGGCTCGCATTGAGGAGGTTGTGGGCGATTTTGTCACGCTCCGCAGGGCGGGAGTCAACCTGAAGGGGCTTTGTCCCTTCCACGACGACCGCACACCCTCGTTCTTCGTGTCGCCCGCCCGCAACTATTGCAAGTGCTTCGCCTGCGGCGAGGGCGGAAATCCCGTGGGCTTCATCATGCGGCACGAGCAGCTCTCCTACGCGGACGCCATAAAATATCTTGCGAGGAAGTACGGTATTCCCGTGAAAGAAAAGGAAATGACACCGGAAGACCTGAGGCGCAACGACGACCGCGAGAGCATGTTCATCCTGAACGACTGGGCGAAGGAGTGGATGCGCAGGCAATTATTCGAGACAGCCGAGGGGCGTGACGTGGGGCTCAGCTACTTTCGCGGCAGAGGCTTCAGGGACGACATTCTGGAGCGCTTTCAGGTGGGCTACTGCCCCAAGGACCGCGGGCATTCCCTTTGGGCCGCTGCGCTGAAGGCGGGGTTTCAGGAGATATATCTCACAAATAATCAGGACACGACCGACTTGCGTCAGAGCCTCGGCACGGGGCTTGCCACAAAATACGAGCGAGGCGCTCTGCGCGACCGCTTTGAGGGGCGTGTCGTTTGGCCGATCTTCACGATAAGCGGCAAGGTGGCGGGCTTCGGAGGCCGTGTGCTTGACGCCGCGACCAAAGGGGTCAGCATGAAATATGTCAACTCCCCCGAGAGCATTGTCTACAGCAAACGGCGCGAGCTCTACGGCCTTTACCAGGCGAAGCTGGCCATTTCGAGGCAAGACCTGTGCTATCTTGTCGAAGGGTACACGGACGTGATGGCGATGCACCAGTGCGGGGTGGAGAATGTCGTGGCATCTTCGGGAACTGCCTTGACAGATGAGCAGATACGCCTGATACATCGGCTCACGGACAACATCTGTGTGGTCTACGACGGCGACGCGGCTGGCATAAAGGCTTCGCAAAGGGGCATAGACATGCTGCTCCGGCAGGGCATGAACGTGAGGCTTCTGCTCCTTCCCGACGGAGAAGATCCTGACAGCTTCGCCCGTCGGCACGACGCCAAGGAGTTCAAGGAATATATCTCGGAGCATCAGACGGATTTCATCAAGTTCAAGACGAGCCTTCTGCTCGACGAGGCGAAAGGCGACCCCGTGGCTCTCAGCCGATTGGTTAACAATATCGTACAAAGCATTGCGGTGATACCCGACGAGATAGTGCGTACGCTCTACATACGCGAGACGGCGCAGACGATGAGCCTGAGGGAAGAACTTATTGACAAGGCGGTGGGGCAGCAAATAGCCAGGAACCGCGAGGAATGGCTCAGGCAAAAGCAGCGCGAGGAGGAGAGAAACCTCGCCACGACCCCCAAGCCCGCGGACGGCGAGCCTAAGGCTGTCGAGCCGAAAGCTCAGGGGAATGTGCCCGAAGCCCCGAAGAATCCTGCCACAGTCGACCGCTTCCTGCCCATCGAGCGGGAGCTTGTGCGTGCCGTCGTGCGATACGGCGCAGAGACGGTGGGGGAGCGCGAGACGGAGGCTGGGGAGCGCGAGACGCTGAGCGTGATTGATTACATAAATCTTGCCTTGAGGCAGGACAACATGCGCCTGCGCGACCCCCTGCTCCGCGCGATGCTCGACGAGGCTCTCCGCCACAAAAACGACGAAGGCTTCGAGAGTGAGCGCTTCTTCCTCAACCATCCCGACCCCGACATCAGCCGAGCTGCGTTCGAGCTGGTGAGCCAGAGGGAACAGCTCAGCCGCCTCTACACCGAAGGTAAGGCAGAGAGCGGGCAAGACACGGCTCTCGCCCTCGTGCCCCACCTGCTCACCGACTACAAGATAGCGATCGTGAAGGAGCGCCTCCAAGCATTGACCGAGAAGCTCCGCAGTCCCGCCCTGCAGGGCGACAAGGAAGGCTACGCAAGCCTTATGGCCGACTTCATGAAGCTCAAGGCCGTTGAGCGGAAGCTCTCGCTCCTGGCAGGCGACCGTGTGATTAGCTGAGCCAAACCTCAGGGCTTCCGCGCGAGAAGTCAAGACCTTTCCCCTTGTTGCCCGTGTGGAGTGCGGGCAAAGCCCCGCGCCTAACACCCCACACCCCGCCGCCTAACCGCCCTGTGCCCGCCGCCTAACGCCCCGCGCCCGGCACCTCGGTTCGTGGGTGTCGGGCGTTAGTCATAATAGTGCCGAAGGTACTGCCCATATTTGCAACGCCCATTGTCCGTGGCAGGTATGGGCAACCCCTGGCCTGCGGCGAGGCTCGCTTCGCGAGCAATTCTTTGTTTTCGGGAGAGCTTCCAGCTCTCTTGGGCTCGCTTACGCGAGCAATGCTTTTCCTTCGGGAGCGCAGCGACCCATAGGGCAGCTGCGCAAGTATCTGCGGCTCTCTCTTCTCTTCTGGCGGAGCAAGCTCCATGGCATTCTGCGACCTCCCAGTCGCTCGGAAGAGCGAACGAGTGGCCTTTGGCGACCTCCCAGTCGCTCGGAAGAGCGAACGAGTTCGCTCTGTCTCTCGCTTAAGGTCGGTTCGCTCTGTCTCTCGCTTAAGGTCGGTTCGTTTGCTCTCGCTTGCACGAGCGTTCGAGGTTTTGCTCTCTCTTGCACGAGCTATCGGCACTTTCTCCGCCCCATCGCTCTAAATGCCCCGCCCGCGGGGAGCAAAAAGTAGGTGTTTTCTTGCTTCGTCCTTCCGATTGCACTACCTTCGCGCCGGACTTCCGAAAGGAGGGTCCGCATAAAGAGCGTTATTGAAACCCTTCCGCTTTGCTGAATTCTCGCAAAGTTCAAGGTTGGAGGTGGATGGGTGGCAACAACGCTCGCGCAGTAGGCATATTCTGTCCCTATGGAAAAAGGGTAGATATACCTCACATGCGTGAGTGACTGTTGCCTATCACCTCCCGGGCGATGCGAGAAGCCCAGCAAAGGATAGGCGGATATATGGTCCTCACGCTTTCCGTATACTTACGAGGGAGCTAGAAGAGGGATGAACTTCAACCGCGGCCCGCACGTGGAGCCGCAAAGCAAAGATCAAGTACCAAGTGACACCAACACTTTGCCCCGCAGCAAGCTTCCGCAAGCCAGGAAGCCACAGCCCCCAGTCTACTAACACCTCCCGCAAGCCCCTCCTATGAGTCTCGCCACAACTATCTACAACGCGGCGATGACGACGGCTGAGAGCGCCGTACGCCTTGTGGGAAAAGCGGGAATAGCGGAAGGGAAGCTCCACCTCTACGCCGAGGCGCAGCGAGACATCATACGCAACATAGCGGAGCAGCTCAAGGGCAGACAGCGGCCCTTCGCCTGGGTGCACGCCGCCTCGCTGGGGGAGTACGCCGTGGCCCGCCCGCTGATACGTAGGCTCAGGCAGGAGAGCGGGCAGGGGGTGCTGCTGACGTTCTTCTCGCCCACGGGCTACGAGGCTCTCAAAGAGCAGGGCGCGGAAGAGGGTGTGCAGGTGTGCTACCTTCCGCTCGACACGAGAGAGAACGCCCGCCGCTTTCTCGACCTTGCGCAGCCCAAGAGAGCCGTCTTCATCATCTCCGAGCTGTGGCCCAACTACCTCAGGGAACTAAAGGAACGGCACGTGCCTACTTACCTCGTCTCCGCATTGCTCACGCCCAAGTCGCCCTGCCTCAGGTGGTACGGGGCTGCACTGCGAGACGCGCTGAAGGCGTTCACCCACATAATGGCTCTCGACGAGCAGACGCAGAGCATCCTGCACGGGCTGGGCTGCACAAGCGTAAGCGTGACGGGCGACCCGCTCTTCGACAACGCACTCAGTGTGGCGGCAAGCCAGAGGGAGAACGCTATTGTGAGGAGCTTCAGCAGGCTGGGCAACGTGTTCATAGCGGGCAGCGTGAGCGACTCGAACGACCTCCGGCTGGTGTGCAGCCTCGCAAACAAGCACCCTGAGACACGCTTCCTCCTCGTGCCGCACGAGATAAGCAAGGAGAGCCTGCGCAGAATGCAATACGAGCTGCAAGGGAAGGCGAGGCTCTACTCTCAATGCACTCCACAGACAGACTTCACAGACACGCAGTGCCTTATAATAGACTACATCGGCGACCTTCCTTATCTCTACCGCTACGCCCGATGGGCTTACGTGGGCGGAGGCTTCACACGACTGCTGCACAGCGTTATTGAACCTGTGGTATATGGATTGCCCGTAGCATACGGGCCGAGAATAGAAAGAAAGACCACCCCTCGGCAGCTCCAGAGGCTGGGAGTGGGAAGCGTTGTTAGAACGAGCGGAGAACTTGAGGACTGGTTCCTTAGGCTGAGAGACAACGAAGGGGAGATGGAACGCGTCAGGAAGGCGGCCACCGAGTACGCGAAGCTCAGCAGCGGGGCAACCCCACTGATAGTGGAGCGTATAACGAAGGGAGAATGAAGGACAAACTACTGTACTCCCTCGCCTACGGCACGCTCAGCTTGCTGGCAATGCTGCCCCTCGGCGCTCTTTACCAGCTTTCCAACGGTCTCTACGCACTGCTTTACCGATGCCTCGGCTACAGGCGAGGCATAACGAGGCAGAACCTCCTGCGATGCTTCCCCGAGAAGACGGAGGAAGAGATAAAGCGCATAGAGCGTGGCTATTACCGCCATCTGTGCGACTGCATCGTGGAGACGATAGCGCTGCTGCGCATGCCCGACGAGGAGCTCGAGGAGAGGGCGAAGGTCATTAACGGCGAGCTTATCGACCAGCTGGCAGCCGACGGGCGCTCGATAGTGCTTTATCTGGGGCATTACGGCAACTGGGAATGGGTTCCCGTCATAACCCGCCACTTCACCCCTCTCGACCTTAACGGACAGATATACCGCCCCGTGCACAACAAAGTGATGGACAGGCTCATGCTCCGCATACGCTCGCGCTTCAGCTCGGAGAGCATCCCGCAGAAAAGTGTGTTCCGCAGGCTCGTGAGGATGCACAGGGAGGGCAAGCAGTTCATAGTGGCGTTCATTGCCGACCAACGTCCTAACAGCAACGTCCTAAGTCACTGGACAAGCTTCCTTGGGCAGGAGACGGCATACGTGGCAGGCGGCGACGAGATAGGCAAGATGGTGGACGCGCATTATGTGTACATCGAGATGAAGGCGCTGCGCAGGGGATACTACACCATCACCTTCAGGGAGATACGCCTCGACGGCAACGAGGGGGAGAACCCTTATATGCTCAGCTTCCTCAGGATGCTGGAGCAGACCATAAGGCAAGCGCCAGAGCAATGGCTCTGGTCGCACAGGCGCTGGCTGTTCGCCGCCCCGGAGAAGAAGCAGTAACCATACATTATATAAAAGAGAACAATGAAGATTATCTGTGTGATACCGGCAAGAGCCGAGTCGACACGCTTCCCCGAGAAGCCCCTTGCGCTTATATGCGGCTTGCCTATGGTAGAGTGGGTGTGGACGCACTGCAAGGAAGTGGACTGCTTCGAGGAAGTGTACGTGGCCACCGACAGCGAGAGGATAAGGCAGGCGTGCGAGGGCTTCGGGGCGAAGGTTGTTATGACCTCGCCCCTCTGCGACACGGCCACGGAGCGCCTCTACGAGGTCTCCCGCAAGCTGACTGCCGACCTGTATGTGATGGTGAACGGCGACGAGCCCCTGCTCAGAGCAAAGGACATTGTGCAGTGCATACCGGAGAGTATTGGCGACGGGGAGCTTTACGTCTCCAACCTTATGACAGACTTCAGCGACCCCGTTGAGGTGGTGGACGCGACGAACCTGAAGATTGTCACCGCACAGGACGACCGCTGCCTCTTTATCTCCCGCAGCCCGATACCTTACCCGAAGGGCGGGATGGACTACGTCTACCACAAGTTTGTGGGAGTTGGGGCGTTCAACAGGAAAGCTCTGGAGTTCTATCACGACACTCCACGAGGTCCGGTGGAAAAGATTGAGGAGAACGACTCTTTCCGCTTCATAGAAAACCACGTGCCCATATACTATCTGAACTGCCACTGCAAGTCGCTCTCCGTCGACACGCCGAAGGACATAGAGGGAGTGGAGAGGTATCTCAGGCAGACGGAGCGGGCGGACAAATAAATGCGGCGGACGTGCGCATAGGCTTCGACGCTAAGAAGGCGGTGGGCAACCTGACAGGCATAGGCAACTACAGCCGCCTGGTCATAAACGCCACTGAGAAACGCAGACCCAACGACACCTGCCTTCTGTTCGCTCCCGAGCCAAAGGGCGGCTTAGCAGAAGGGCTGGAAGGAAGGGCCGCGGCTGCCTGCCGCCTTGTGCTATACCCCCGAAGGAAAGGACCGCTAAGGCGTGAGTGGTGGCGGTGCAGAGGAATGGTCAAAGACTTAAGGCGGCTCAGCGTAGACCTCTTCCACGGACTGAGCAACGAGCTGCCGTGGGGCTTGCGGCAGTCGGGCATACGCTCCGTGGTAACCATCCACGACCTGATATTCCTTCGCCTGCCGCACACCTACGGCTGGCTGAGCCGCCTGATACTTCGGGCGAAGACCCGCCACGCCTGCCGCATTGCGGATAGGATTATCGCAGTAAGCCAGCGCACCCGTCAGGACATCGTGGAGCTGTACCACATCCGTGAGAGCAAGATAGACGTGGTGTACCAAGGCTGCGACCCCGCTTTCAGCCGCAAGGTGTCGGAGGCGGAGCTGCAGGCAGTCAGGGAAAAGTATAATCTCCACGAACGCTACCTGCTCAGCGTCGGCACGATAGAGGAACGGAAGAACCAGCTCTCGCTGGTGAGGGCGTTGCCGCTGATGAAGGACAAGGAATGCCGCCTGCTGCTCGTGGGCAAGCGCACGCCCTACCAAAGGCGCATAGAGCGTGAGACGAGGCGGCTCGGGCTGCAAGGCAGGGTGAGCATCCTTAACGACGTGCCCACCGCCGACCTTCCAGCCCTTTACCAAGGCAGTTCCGCCTTCCTCTATATGTCGCTCTACGAAGGCTTCGGCATACCAGTGCTCGAGGCTCTCGCGTCGGGAGTGCCGGTGATAGCGGCAACAGGCTCGTGCCTTGAGGAGACGGGCGGGACGTCGTCGCTCTACTGCGCCCCGCTCGACTGCCTGAGGATTGCCGAGCTTGCGGACAAGGTGCTGCGAAGCCCTGAGCTGGCACGCGAGATGAGCGAAAGAGGGAGGGAGCACGCAAGGCTCTTCAGCGAGGAGAACATGCTGAAAGGCATCGAGGCAGTATACAGCAAGGCGATGGCCGACAAGCCGCGGAAATGAGAAAGACGGGAAGAGGAATAGGGAAGGTTCTGTATTACGCCGGGAACTTTGTACAGTACTACTTGCCAGTCGAATGCCAGAGGCGGAGGCTACGGACACTGCTTGCCTCTGCCACGCCTCGGGAGTGGGAAGAGGCAAGGAAACGTATGGAATACTACAACAGGATGCCTGCGTGTGAGCCTGCCGACAGCTGGAAGGAAATCGGCTCGCTGCGCTACCCGTACGGACAAAAGAAGAAGTTCAGCACTTATTTCTTCGACATTCTGGACTGCGTGCGCTGTTTCGACCCCCGCTCGAAGATAGCCTACGAGTTCGGAGACGTGACGGAAGTACCCCCAATGCCTACGTTCGTGAAGAGCCGCCCCATTGATTGTGGACGGGAGAGCAACTCCGTTGTGCTGAAGCTCGACAAGTTCAGGCACTTCCAGTTCGTGAACGACAAGACGCCGTTCACTGAGAAGAGGGACATGCTCGTGAGCCGCAACGTGGTGAGGCAGCCGCACAGAAGGCTGCTGCTCGAAATGTATAGCGGGCATCCTCTGTGCAACATTGGCCAGATTAACGCCGACACAGCGCAAGGACATCCGGAATGGCTGAAAGGCCGCCTAAGCTTAGCCGAGCAGCTGCGGTACAAGTTCGTAAGCTGCATAGAGGGCAACGACGTGGCAACCAACCTGAAGTGGGTTATGTCGTCCAATTCCCTTGCGGTGATGCCCCGCCCCAAATACGAGACATGGTATATGGAGGGCACGCTGCTGCCCGACTACCACTATGTGGAGATACGCCCCGACTACTCCGACCTGCCAGAGAAGCTGCGCTACTACATCACGCACACCGACGAGGCGGAGGCGATAATCGGACACGCCCACGAGTATGTGCGGCAGTTCACCGACAAAAGAGTTGAGCGGCTCGTCTCGCTGCTGGTGGTCCGGCGGTATCTCGAGCGAAGCGGGCAGGCGTGCGGCACATTGCTATGAGAGAAGAGGAAAGCAGCCTGCTGATAATAAGGATGTCAGCCCTCGGAGACGTGGCGATGACCATCCCCGCCATCTACTCTCTGGCAAGGCAATACCCCAGTTACCGCCTAAAGGTGCTGACGCAGCCCTTCTTCGGCCGCCTGTTCGTGAACGCTCCCCATAACGTGCAGCTCATACTCGTCAACAAGAAAGACTACCGCGGCCTGGGGGGAATCAAAAGGCTGATAGACAAACTCAAAGGGGAGGACATAGACGGGGTGGCGGACTTCCACAACGTGATCTACTCGTGGCTCATCGACCTCTACTTCCGTCTCAGGGGCAAGCCCGTCGAGGTGCTGCGCAAGCACTGGATTAACAGGATACCGCTCGTACGCCGGCGCTACAAGGTGCGCACTGACCACCGCAACTACACGCTGCGCTACTTCGACGTGCTTAGGCGTCTGGGGCTGGCTGTCACCCCCAGCTTCACTTCGCTGCTGGACGGCGGCGAGCCTGCCACGCTTCCGTCATGCATACCGCCCAAGGGCAAAGAGAAATGGATAGGCATAGCCCCCTTTGCCCGCTATTACAACAAGACATACCCCTTGCAGCTTATGCGCGAGACCATAGGCATACTGGCGGAGCGGGGAGACGCTGTCATCTTCCTCTTCGGGGGAGGAGAGAAGGAGCGTACTATCCTCAACCTCTGGGGAGCCGAGCACCACTCTACCATCTCGCTGCCCGGGAGGCTCACCCTGGAGCAGGAACTCACACTTATGTCGCGGCTCGACGTGATGATCTCTATGGACTCAGCCAATATGCACATGGCGTCGCTGGTCGGCACTCCCGTCATATCGCTCTGGGGAGGCACGTCTCCCCACTGCGGCTTTATGGGCTGGGGGCAGGACAGGCAGAACGCCATGGCGGCAGGGACTGGATGCCAGCCCTGCACCATCGCAGGCTCAGACCGCTGCCCGCAGCATAACCTCGCGTGTATGTACGCCATCACGCCCGACGACATCTGCCGAAAGGTGGAAAGGATAATAGGATGAACATACCTATAGGGATAGCTCCCTCCTCGGGGCAGGCTTCCGGGGCGTTGGCGAAAACATTGCGCGACATTCGCGAAAACATTGCGCGACATTCGCGAAAACATAGCGAGGCGTTGGCGTTGTGGCGGAGCGAACGCAGAAGGGCCTATCATATTATGTCCCGTCGGGACTTTACAGGAAAGCGTTAAGTAAGGATAACAGGATGAACATACTTATAGTGATCAACAGCCGCATACCCGCCGAGCGATACGGAGGGACGCAAAGGGTGATGTGGTATCTCGGGCGGGAGCTCGCCCTGTTGGGTCACCGTGTGTCGTATCTCGCAAGGAAAGGCTCGCGGTGCGACTTCGGCAGGGTGCTGTTCATAGACGAAAGTGCGCCCCTTTGCCGGCAAATACCCGACGACATCGACGTGGCGCATTTCAACGACACTGTCCCGCAGGGCTTCTCGTCGAAGCCGTACGTCGTGACCTACCACGGCAACAAGATAAGCGAGCCCATTAGCCGCAACGCCGTCTTCGTGTCGGCTAACCACGCGAAGAGGTTCGGCAGCAAGAGCTTCGTGCATAACGGACTGGACTGGAACGACTACGGAAAGACCGACCTCTCCCGCCCCCGCACTTACTTCCACTTTCTGGGCAAGGCGGCGTGGAGTGTGAAGAATGTAAGAGGAGCGATAAGCATGGTGGACGCGATGCCGTGCGAACAGCTGTACGTGCTGGGAGGCTACCGCCTTAACTTCAAGATGGGGCTGAGGCTCACCTTCTCTCGGCGGGCGCATTTCAAGGGAATGGTGGGCGGCGAGGAGAAGCTGCGACTGCTCAACGGCTCGAAGGGGCTGCTCTTCCCCGTCGTGTGGGACGAGCCTTTCGGGCTGGCAGTCATCGAGAGCCTCTACTGCGGCTCGCCCGTCTTCGCCACGCCCTACGGGTCTCTGCCCGAACTGGTGACGGAGGAGGTGGGCTACCTTAGCGGCAGCCGCCAAGACATGATGGAACACATGGCGCAAGCGCAAGACTACAGCCCGAGCGTTTGCAGGGACTATGCCGCAAGCCTGTTCAACTCACGAAGGATGGCGGAGAGCTATCTCCAATGTTACGAGAAGGTGATGAGCGGGGCTTGGCTCTGCGAGGAAGCGCCTCGCCCGTTGCAACCTCTCTGCCGCTATGAGTTTAAGTAAGGACATACAATAAATATCCCGGAATATATGATACGGAAAGCCACGTTGTACGTAGTGTCGCATTTGCTGATTTGCCTTTGCCTTTTCCTTGTGGTGCAGAAGCCTGTGTTCATCCTTTACAACTGGAGCCACGGAGGCTCGCTTTTCTCCCCTGGGGTTTGGGCGGAGGTTTATAGGCACGGCTTGGCTCTTGACCTTGCCACGTCTGCCTATCTCACGGTGGTGCCTTTGCTGCTGGTGGCTGCTGGTATGCTCGTTCCCCGCTTCCGCCCGAGGCGATGGCTGAAGGTATACGACGGGCTGGTGGCTATTCTCTTGTCGGTATGCGCGTCGGTTGACGCTGCTCTCTACGAGTTCTGGGAGTTCAAGCTCGACGCCACGGTGCTGATGTACATAGGCGACCCGAAGAACGCCCTGGCGAGCGTGTCGAAGCTGTATGTGCTCAGCGGGGTGCTCTGCATAGTGGTTCTTGCGGTGGTGTTCTACCTTGCTCTCACTCTTGCGCTGAGGCTCTTGCCAGAGGGCGGGCGCAGGGAAGGACGCTTTGGGTGGCTTAAGGCGAGCGTGCTCACTGTGCTGGGCGGAGGCGCGCTGTTCTCGATGATGCGTGGCTTGCGCATCTGGCCTAACACTCCGGGCAGGGCGGTGTACAGCAGTGTGACGTTCCGCAACAACGCCGCCCTCAATCCTTTGTTCAACTTCGTGTACACGTGGCAGAGGAGGGAGGACTTCAGCCGCCAGTTCCGCTTCTTCACGGAGGAGAAAAGGGAGGAGGTATACGCTCCCCTCTTCGGGCAGGGGAAGACGGGCGAGACGGAAAGGCTGCTCAGTACGTCACGCCCAAACATCCTCGTGATAGCTCTTGAGGGCTTCGGCTCGGTGTTCATAGAGAGCTTGGGAGGAATGCCAGAGGTCGCGCCTAACCTGAGCCGCATATCAGAGCAGGGCGTGCTGTTCACCCAGTGCTACTGCGGCAGCTTCCGCACGGACAGGGGCATCGTGTGCATTCTCAGCGGCTACCTCGGGCAGCCCACGGCGAGCATTATGCGCTACTCCAACAAGGTGCGCTCGCTGCCAGGCTTGCCCAAGGCACTTAAGCGTTACGGCTACTCGACGCAGGTGCTCTATGCCAGCGACATGTCTTTCTTCAATATGAGCGACTACTTCGTCGCCATGGGTCACGACAAGCTGGTGAGCGAGGACGACTTCCCCCAGTCGCAGCGCACGTGCAAGTGGGGAGTGCCTGACCACGTGGCGTTCCAGTGACTCTTCGACGACATACAACGGAAGCACGAGAAGGGTGAAGAGCCTTGGTACACCACGTTCCTGACGCTTAGCTCCCACACTCCGTTCGACGTTCCGTACCACAGGCTGAGCGACGAGAAGCAGAACTCCTTCGCCTACACGGACAGCTGCTTCGGCGACTTCGTCGACAGGCTCAGGCAGACGGAGGCTTGGGACAACCTGCTCATAGTCTGCACCGCCGACCACGGCTTCAACCACCGTGAGATAGCCTCGCCCGACTTCCCCTTCATCCCCTTCCTGCTGCTGGGCGGAGCTGTGGAGAGGCCGCGGAGGATAGACAAGCTGATGAGCCAGACGGACATCGCCGCCACGCTGCTCGGGCAGCTTGGGCTGCCGCACGACGACTTCCCCTTCAGCCGCGACGTGATGGCGGACACTTACACTTATCCCTTCGCCTTCAACACGTTCAACAACGGCTTCAACCTGCGCGACTCCACAGGATGCACCGTCTTCGACAACGTGGCGGGCAGGGCTCTCTACGGAGCTGACAGCCTGAGGGAGGAGAAGGGGAAAGCCATCCTGCAGACCCTTTACGACGACCTTAGCGGCAGATAAGTTAGCCGCTGCGAAAGGGGTGTAGAGGCCTTTCGCAACGTGTCACGGTTGGTTCACGACTTCTTGGAGTAAAGCACGGGGTTGGTGGAGGGGTCGTTGTACATCTTCATCTGCCGGTACACCTTCATCCGCTTCCTGCCCGTGGCAATGTCGTCGAGCAGCTGGTCTATCGCCTCCCGTAGGTCAGTGCGCTGCTCGAGCAGCACGTCGAGCTTGGCTTGGCACTTGCGTCGGTGCTGCTCGTCGGCGTCGGTGCGCAGGGTCTGCTCTCTCATGTGGTATATCTTAAGCTCGAGGATGGCGAGCCTGTCCACTGCCCAGGCGGGACTTTCGGTGTTGAGGCGCGCGTCGGGCAGGGGCTGCGTGTCCTTGAAGCGCTCGAGCATGTAGCTGTCTATCAGCTCCACCATGTCGGTGCGCTGCTGGTTGCTCAGGTCAATGCGCCTCTTGAGCTTAAGAGCCTCACGCGGGTCGATGAGGGGGTTGCGGATAAGGTCTTCGAGATGCCACTGCACGGTGTCCGTCCAGCACTTGCGGTAGAGCAGGCTCTCTATCGTCTGCTCCGTGTAGGGGTTGCGCAGGGGAGCGTCCACGTCGTCAAGGAGGTGGTAGTCGTATATCGCCCTCAGGAACGCCTTGCTGCAAAGCTCTGTGAATGTCATAGTGGTTATGGGTTTAAGTGTACTTGCGTCTTATAGACTCGGGGCTGAGGTATCGCCGCCTCTGCAAGCCCAAGAGGTAGGGCAGCATGCACAGCCAGTGTTCTATGGCGAGGGCGGCTCGCCTAAGGCGGCAGGGGCGGAGGG
>JAJPZF010000145.1 GCA_021204545.1 Prevotellaceae bacterium | reverse complement strand
TGAGGGACGACTGCCCCGAGGCGGGCTTCACCATAAAGGAAGCCCTTGCCCTGCTCGACGACAGCCCTGTGCTTCTGCCCGAGCAGCTGAGCCTGTGGCGCTGGATAGCCGACTACTACCTCTGCTCCATAGGCGAGGTGTGCAAGGCGGCTCTCCCCTCGGGCATGAAGCTGGAGAGCGAGAGCGTGCTTATCCTCAACGCTGAGGGAGACACCTCCCAAAGCCTCTCGGAGGGAGAGGCGGAGGTGCTTGCCTTGCTCAGGAAGAGGAAGACCCTCAAGGTGGCTGAGCTGCAAAGGCGCTTCGGCCTAAGGGGCGTGCTGCCCTTGGTGAAGGCTCTGCTCGACAAGGGGCTCGCCTTCGTCAGGGAGGAGGTGAGGGACACCTCCCGCCACAAGACAGCCACACACCTTGCAGAGAGTGAGGGCATCCCGCAAGAGCCGCTGCCCAGCCCCCTTAGCGAGGCGCAGGGGCGGGTGAAGGCTGAGATAGAGGGCGTCTTCAGGGACAGGGGCGTCTGCCTCCTGCACGGTGTGACGGGCAGCGGCAAGACGGAGGTATACATCCACCTCATCAGCGACACGCTCAAGCGGGGCGGGCAGGTACTCTATCTGCTGCCCGAGATAGTGCTCACCGCCCAGCTCGTGGATAGGCTTCGCCGTGTCTTCGGCACGAGGCTCGGGGTGTACCACTCCAAGCTGGGCGACCGCGAGCGCGTGGAGCTGTGGAAGAGGCAGCTCTCCAGTGAGCCTTACGGCGTGATAGTAGGGGTGCGCTCCTCGGTGTTCCTGCCCTTCAGGAGCCTCAGGCTCATCATCGTCGACGAGGAGCACGACACATCCTTCAAGCAGCAGGAGCCTGCCCCTCGCTACCACGCCCGTGACACCGCCCTCGTGCTTGCCCAGATGCACGGGGCGAAGGCGCTGCTCGGCACCGCCACGCCTTCCCTTGAGAGCTACCGCAACGCACAGGAGGGGAAGTACGGGCTGGTGCGCCTAATGGAGCGTTACGGGCAGGTGGAGATGCCCGAGATAGTGGCGGTGAACACCGCCGAGCTTAGGCACAGGAAGGAGATGACGGGGCAGTTCTCCTTGCCCTTGCTCAACGCTATGCGCAGTGCCTTGGAGAGGCAGGAGCAAGTCATCCTCTTCCGCAACCGACGGGGCTTCGCCCCCTCGCTCGAGTGCCACGCCTGCGGTTGGGTGCCTCGCTGCCTGCGCTGCGACGTTCCACTCACCCTTCACCGCGAGGGACAGCGCATGGTGTGCCATTACTGCGGCTCAACGTACGCCGTCCCCACACAGTGCCCCAACTGCTCGTGCCAACAGCTTGTCAGGCTCGGCTACGGCACGGAGCGCATCGAGGAGGAGATACAGACGCTCTTCCCCGAGGCACGTGTTGCGAGGATGGATCAGGACACCACACGCACACGGCGGGCGTACGAGAGCCTGCTGCGTGACTTCGAGCAAGGCAGGACCGACATCCTCATAGGCACGCAGATGGTGGCGAAGGGACTGGACATCGAGCGCGTCAGCGTCGTTGGCATCCTCGGGGCGGACACGATGCTCGCCTTCCCCGACTTCAGGGCGGCCGAGCGAGCCTTCCAGATGATGGCGCAGGTGTCGGGCAGGGCGGGAAGGCGCGAGAAGAAGGGGCTGGTCTTCCTGCAGGCGAAGGACACAAGTCAGAGCGTCATAGGGCAGGTGCTGAGGGGCGACTACGAGGCGATGTACCTCGAGCAGATGGAGGAGCGGGAGCTGTTCCAGTACCCGCCCGTCGGCCGCCTCGTCTACGTCTTCATGAAGCACAAGGACAGGAGCGTGGCCGACTTGCTCGCAAGCGAGATGGCCTCCCTGCTCAGGGCGGACTTCGCTGGCAGGGTGCTCGGCCCCGACACCCCGCCTGTGTCGATGGTCCGCCTCTACCACATCCGCAAGATAGTCCTCAAGCTCGAGAGAGGCCTGCCTATGCCTGCCGTGCGCCGTCGCCTAAGGCAGCTGCAAGACCACGTCCTCGCTCAGCCGCAGTACCGCTCCGCCCTGTTCTACTACGACGTGGACCCGTACTGACCCTCAAGCCTCTATCGCAGTCGTCAAGTGACCCGTTGCGATGGGTTGTCTGAAGGGTAGCCCGCAGGCTTCATGGCCTCTACGCCTGCGCTTCACTGCTCCTCAACGCCAAGAGGGCGAGACGCGTAAACGTCCCGCCCTCTTGGCTGCTATTTGATGTGCTTTAGTGAGAAGCCCTGACTTACTTCCTCGCCTTAACTGGCTCGCCCTGCTTGTTGCCTATGATGAGGTAGGCCACTGGTGCTGCGACGAACATGGAGGAGAACGTGCCGAAGACCACGCCCAGTATCATGGCGAAGGAGAAGCTTATGATGCTGTCCGCCCCCTTGAAGAACAGGCCGATGACGAAGATCACAGCCAAGACGATGAACGTGCTCACCGAGGTGTTTATGGTGCGGTTAAGGGTGATGTTCAACGACTCGTTGAAGAGGCTGTGCTTGTCGTGCGTCGGATGGTTGCGCAGGCTCTCACGTATGCGGTCGAAGACCACCACCTTGTCGTTGATGGAGTAACCGATGGCGGTGAGGATGGCTCCGATGAAGGTCTGGTCTATCTCAAGGGAGAAGGGAACGAAGCCCCACAGTATGGCGTAAGCGCCGAGGATGATAATGATGTCGCATATCAAAGCCACGATGGCCCCGACGGAGAAGGCAAGGTTGCGGAAGCGCAGCAGTATATAAAGGAATATAGCCACGAAGGCGAGCGCGACGGCTATCATAGCCCCTCGTGTTATGTCCTCGGCGACGGACGGCCCCACCTTCTGGCTGCTGATGATTGAGCCTCCCTCCCTGACGTCTCGGTTGATGAAGGTGCTCATCTCAAGGTCTTGCGCCAGCAGCCCCGCTTCCTTAAGGGTGGTGAAGAGCTTGGCCTCTATCTCGCTGTCCACCTCGATGCCGTCCTCCTCTATGCGGTAGTTCGTCGATATGCGTATCGTCTGCCCGTCAGTGCCTATGGCTATTGCGCTCGTGTTGCTCTCGGGGAAGGCGTTGTCGAGCAAGGCGCGCACCTGCTCGGGCTCAACATGCTTGTCGAACACCACGATGAAGTTCCTTCCGCCCGTGAAGTCGATGCTCTTG
>JAJPZF010000069.1 GCA_021204545.1 Prevotellaceae bacterium | reverse complement strand
TCCTGATGGACGTGCCAACGGGAGACGTTAAGGCGATAGTGAGCCTGACGAAGACAGAGTACGGATGGCAAGAGATACAGAACGACGCCATCAACGCCCTTTGGGAGCCTGGCTCTACGTTCAAGACGGGCAGCATAATGGTGGCGATGGAGGACGGCTACGTCACTCCCAGCACTGTTGTCTACTGCGAGAAAGGCGTTTATAATATGCACGGCCGCCTTATGAAGGATCACAACTGGAGGAGTCCGAATAGCTACGATGACCTTACCATAACACAAGTGCTGGAGAATAGCTCGAACGTAGGCGTGAGCAAGACGATAGACAAATACTACCACGACCAGCCCGAGAAGTTCGTCGAAGGGCTGTACAAGCTCGGCGTAGGCATCAAGTACGGCTTGCCTATGGGTTCTGACCCGTGGGTGAGAATGCCCGTCACGAAGGGCGAGCACCAGAACTGGTCGCCCACCGCCTTGGCGTGGATGAGCATAGGATACGAGGTGCAGGTGACGCCGCTCAACACGCTCACCTTCTACAACGCCATAGCCAACAACGGGAAGATGGTGCGCCCTCGCTTCGTCACCCAGGAACTGGACAAGGGTCAAGTGGTGCGTGAGTTCCCCGTGGAGGTGATAAAGGAGAAGATATGCTCGCAGCAGACACTGGACAACATCCGCGACATCCTGGAGAAGGTGGTCAGCAAGGGCTTGGGCCGGCAAGCGGGAAACAAGGACTTCAAGGTGAGCGGCAAGACGGGAACGGCTCAGGCTGCCGAGAACGGAAGCTACGCGGCGCACAAATATATGGTCACGTTCTGCGGCTACTTCCCCAGCGACGAGCCTAAGTACAGCTGCATCGTCTGCATCTACAAGCGTGGCACGCCCGCCTCGGGAGGCTCGCAATGCGGTCCCGTGTTCAAACGTATCAGCCAGCTCGTGATGAACCAAGGAAAAGGGAAGCCCATCAGTTCCGCACAGGACTCCACGAGCCTGTTCCTGCCGCAGGTCATCGACGGCAATATGCAGGAGACACGCGAGCTGCTCAGCATGATGAACATACCGTGGCAAGAGCAGGGAGACAATGCCTGGGGCAGCGTGAGCATCGACACCGCCTCGCGCGAGCTTCGCATAAGCGGCAGGGACGTGGGCGAGAACTCAGTGCCAGACGTTATGGGGATGGGGGCGAAGGACGCTGTCTATGCCCTGCAAAAGGCTGGGCTGAGGGTGAATGTCGCCGGCACGGGAAGAGTGACAAGGCAAAGCATACCGCCAGGGACAACTGGCGCAAGCGGCAAGACAGTAGTGATAAACCTGAAATGAGAAGATGGAACTAAGACGATTGATAGGACAGACCTCCCCCGTACAGGTCATTGGAGACACCGACGTGGAGGTGGAAGGACTGGAGACAGACTCACGGCTCGTCAAGCCAGGCTGTGCCTTTGTGGCGGTAAGAGGCACTCAGACCGACGGGCATAAGTACATAGGCAAAGCCATAGAGCTGGGGGCGAGGGTGATAGTGTGCGAGACGCTGCCCGAAAGCCTTGCCGAAGGCGTCACCTACGTGCAATACCAGGACACCGTTGACGCCACGGGAAAGCTCGCCACACAGTTCTTCGGCGACCCGACAAAGAGGATGAGGCTGGTGGGCGTCACCGGCACGAACGGCAAGACGACAATAGCCACGCTGCTCTACAAGACGTTCCGCCGCTTCGGCTATAAAGTGGGCTTGTGCAGCACTGTCTGCAACTACATCGACGGAGAACCCGTGCCAACGGAGGTGACAACGCCCGACGCCGTGACGCTGAACAGGCTATTGGGCAAGATGGCAGACGCAGGTTGCGAGTACGCCTTCATGGAGGTGAGCAGTCACGCCATCGCCCAGAAAAGGATAGGCGGACTGCGTTTTGCGGGCGGCATCTTCACCAATCTGACGCGCGACCACTTGGACTATCACAAGACTTTCGAGAACTACCGCGACGCGAAGAAGGCATTCTTCGACTCACTTCCCGGCAATGCCTTTGCCGTGACGAACGCTGACGACAAGAACGGGCTGATAATGACGCAGAACACCAAGGCGGCCGTGAGGACGTATTCCTTACGTTCCGCCGCCGACTTCAAGGCGAAGGTGACGGAGGAGAGCTTCGAGGGCATGCAGCTTTCGATAGACGGCCAGGAGGTGTTCGTGCAGTTCGTGGGCCGCTTCAACGTGAGCAATCTGCTGGCGGTCTATGGGGCAGGCATTATGCTTGGGCGCAAGCCAGAAGAGATGCTTGTGGCTCTGAGTGCGATGCACCCCGTGAGCGGACGCTTCGAGGTGATACGCTCGCCCAAAGGCGTGACGGCAATAGTGGACTACGCCCACACCCCCGACGCCATAGCCAACGTGCTGACCACGATTAACGAGGTGCTGCGGGGAAAGGGGCAGTGCTGGATTGTGTGCGGAGCGGGAGGCAACAGAGACAAGGGCAAGCGCCCGCTTATGGCACAAGAAGCCGTGAAGGGAAGCGACAGAGTGATAATCACGAGCGACAACCCCCGCTTCGAGAACCCGCAAGCCATCATAGACGACATGCTGGCAGGGCTGACAGAGGAGCAAAGGCGCGGCGTGATATCGATAGCGGACCGCAAGGAGGCCATCCGCGCGGCCTGTACGATGGCAAGGAGCGGCGACGTGATACTTGTGGCGGGCAAGGGGCATGAGGACTACCAGATAGTGGAGGGTGTGAAACATCACTTCGACGACCACGAGGTGATACGTGACTGCTTTAGCGCGGAGGAGTAAGAAGCATGCTGTATTACCTGTTCCGATACTTAGCCTCTTTCGGCATACCCGGGGCGCATCTGTGGAGCTACATCTCGTTCCGCTCCATACTGACGATGGTGCTCAGCCTCGTCATCTCGGTGTGGTTCGGGGAGTGGTTCATCAAGTGGATGAGGCGGCATAACGGGACAGAGGCGCAAAGGGACATGGAGATAGACCCTTACGGAGTGGAGAAGAAGGGGACACCCACCATGGGCGGCGTTATAATCATCATAGCCACCGTGATACCCTGCCTGCTGCTGGGCCGCCTGCGCAACATATATATGCTGCTGATGATCGTCACCACTTTGTGGCTTGGCTTAATAGGCTTCATCGACGACTACATAAAGATGAAGAAGTCGAAGGACGGCATGCGCCCCATATACAAATTGCTTGGGCAGGCGGCGCTCGGACTGTGTGTGGGCCTGACGCTTTGGCTAAGCCCCGACGTGGTGATAAGGGAGAACATACGCACCGTGCAGGAGAACCACACAGAGCAAGTGGTGTACACAAGCGAGCCAGTGAAGAACTCCATCACCACCATTCCTTTCGTCAAGAACAACAACCTCAGCTACACGGGCTTGTTCACCTCTCTGGGCAGATACCGCACCGCGGCAGGCTGGATCTTCTTCGTCGTCGTGGTGACTTTCGTGGTCATGGCCGTGAGCAACGGGGCTAACCTCAACGACGGGATGGACGGGATGTGCGCAGGCAACTCCGCCATTATGGTGCTTGCGCTCGCCATACTCGCCTACGTGAGCAGCCACATAGGCTTGTCGGGCTACCTTAACATAATGTTCATCCCGCGCAGCGAGGAGCTGGTCATCTTCCTGCTCGCCTTTATGGGCGCGCTCGTCGGCTTCCTTTGGTATAACGCTTACCCGGCGCAGGTGTTCATGGGCGACACTGGCTCTCTTGCCATCGGGGGGATAATAGCCGTCACGGCCGTGATAATACACAAGGAACTGCTGCTGCCACTGATATGCTTCGTGTTCCTTTGCGAAAGCGTCAGTGTGCTCGTGCAGACGGGAGTGGCTAAGGCAGGCAACAAGAGAGGTGAGAAATGGCGTTTCTTCAAGCGAGCCCCCATCCACGACTCGTTCCGCGTCAAGCCAGGGCAGCTGCCCGGCAACTTCCGCATCCTGTGGAACTGGCCTCGTGGCTGCTGGCTCGAGACGAAGGTGACCGTGCGCTTCTGGATTGTCACCATCATCATGGCGGCGCTTGCCATCGTAACACTTAAGATAAGATGAACACAGGGAAAATGAGGAAGATAGCGATATTGGGAGGCGGAGAAAGCGGAGTGGGCACAGCCATACTGGCAGTGAAGCAGGGCTTTCGCGTGTTCGTCAGCGACTCGGGTGCCATTAAGGAAAACTATCGCCACGCCTTGCAAGAGAAGGGGATACGCTGGGAGGAAGGCGGGCACACCGAAGAGGAGATACTCTCGGCAGACGAGGTGGTGAAAAGCCCCGGCGTGCCAGACACGGCTCCCGTCGTGAGGAAGCTTGTGGCGAAAGGCATACCCGTCGTGAGCGAGCTGGAGTTCGCCAAGCGCCTGAGCCGCGGCAAGACGATATGCGTGACGGGAAGCAACGGAAAGACCACCACCGCGACCCTCATCCATTACATAATGCAGAGGGGAGGAATGGATGTCGGCCTGGCCGGGAACATAGAGAGGTCGTTCGCCCTTCAGGTGGCAGAGGGAGACCACGACTGGTACGTCCTTGAGATAAGCTCGTTCCAGCTGGACAATATGTTCGACTTCAGGGCGGACATTTCCGTGCTGATGAACATAACGCCCGACCACCTCGACCGCTACGACTTCTGCCTTCAACACTACATCGACTCCAAGATGCGCGTCATACAGAACCAAGGCCCGGGGCAGAGCCTCGTGTATTGGCGGCAAGACGAGCACATAGAGGAGGAGCTGCGCAAACGCCTCGTGGAAGGCTATGCGCCGCAGCCTACCCCCTCGAGCAAGCCAGCTCGCGAAGGGCGGCCAACTCTTTGCGGCTTTGAGGACAGCGACTACGAGAGGCTCGGCTTGCACTTCTCCCAGATGGGGCAGCACAACAAGCGTAACGCACTGGCGGCTTACCTTGCCACGAAGATAGCGGGGGTAGACGAAGGCACCATACGCCAGTGCCTCAGCGACTTCCCCGGTGTTGAGCACCGGCTGGAGCGTGTGGCGGAGAAGGGCGGGGTGCTTTACGTCAACGACTCTAAGGCCACGAATGTGGATGCCTGCCGGGTGGCCCTGCTCGCAATGGAAAGGCCCACCGTCCTCATTGTGGGCGGTCTCGACAAGGGCAACGACTACAGCGCCATCGAGCCACTTGTGAGGCAGAAGTGCGTGGGACTGGTTTACTTGGGAGCGGACAACGCCAAGCTGCACAGTGCCTTCGACAAGTTGGGGCTGCCCGTGGCCGACACCGACAACATGAGAGACTGCGTGGCGGCCTGCCAGAGAATGGCGAAGGCCGGCTCAGTGGTTTTGCTTAGTCCCTGCTGCGCCAGCTTCGACCTGTTCCACAACATGGAGGAGCGTGGCGAGCAGTTCAAGGAGTGTGTGCGCCAAGTTGGAGTAAACGGAGCAAAGGGATGATGTTCGGACTAACAAAGAAGAAGGGCTGGCTGAGAGGCGACATGGCGGTGTGGTCCATACTGATCATGCTCTGTCTCATCTCTATAGTGGAGGTGTACAGCGCGTCGAGCAATATGTCCTACTCCAACGGCAAGTATTGGAGCCCCGTCATACAGCACAGCTTCCTCCTCGTCATAGCCCTTGCCCTTGCGTGGCTCACACACATCACCAACCTCGGCATCATCAAGCTGGCGCTGTTCCTGCTCTACCCCGTCTCCATCATCCTTCTCGTCGTTGTGCTGGTGACAGGCAGGGATGTGAACGGGGCGGCCCGCTTCATCCCCGTGCTCGGCATCACCTTCCAGCCCTCCGAGCTCGCCAAGCTCTGCCTCATCGGGGCAGCCTCACTGTTGCTTTCCACCGGCTACGACAAAGAGAAGCGGCAGACGGGCAAGAAATCCTTCTGGTGGCTTATAGGCATCACCCTTCTGCCCTGCGCCCTCATCTTCACCGAGAACCTCTCGACGGCCGTCATCATCGTCCTCGTCATGGCCATCCTCGCCTGGATTGCCTCGCCCCCTCGCAAGCTGTTCTACGGCGTTTGCGTCTGTGTGGGAGCGTTGGCGCTCGCGGGATATCTGGGGCTTAAGAGCGTGCCCGACGACATGAGCGAAAGGCTGCAAGGCACGTCGCTGCACCGCTTCGCCACGTGGATACACCGCGTGAAGAGCCACAGCAAGCTGCCCGCCGACCCCCAGGACTATGACATCTACGAGAATGTGCAGGTGACGCACGCCCACATAGCCGTGGCCACAGGCGGCCTGCTCAAGGGAAGAGGCATAGGCCAGAGCGTGGAGCGCGACTTCCTGCCTCAGGCGTATTCCGACTTCATCTACGCCATAATAATAGAGGAAGGCGGGCTAGTGTGGGGGATTGTCGTGATGGCGCTCTACCTGCTGCTGCTCTACCGGTGCATACGCATAGCGAGGCGGTGCAAGAACAGGTATCCCGCCTACATCGTCATGGGCATAGGGCTGATGCTCGTCACGCAGGCGATGGTGAACATGGCTGTGGCGGTGGGGGCGATGCCCGTCACAGGGCAGACGCTGCCGCTCATCAGCAAAGGCGGCACCTCCGTGCTTATCAGCGGCATCAGCATAGGCATAATACTGAAAGTGAGCTACGGGGCGAAGCGCATTGAGCCGAGGAAAGACGTGAAAGAAGTGGCTGAGGCGGTTGAGACAGAGGAAAAGACCGCAACGCCGGAGATGCCGGAGCCACCGGCCGTATAGAGAATTATATATGGAAGCACTGAGAGTCATCATAAGCGGAGGCGGAACGGGCGGGCACATCTTCCCGGCCGTGAGCATAGCCAATGCCATTCGCGGGCAGGAAGCCGGCGCGGAGATACTCTTTGTTGGCGCTGAGGGACGAATGGAGATGCAGCGAGTGCCTGCCGCTGGCTACAACATCGTGGGGCTTCCCGTGCGAGGGCTGCTGCGCCCGCTGTGGCGGCCGGGCAACGTGAGGGTGCTGATGGACTTCCTCAGGAGCAAGAAGATGGCAAAGGACACCATCCTGCAGTTCCGCCCTCACGTGGCGGTGGGAGTGGGAGGCTATGCCAGTTCCGCCACCCTCAACGCCGCGTACGAGCTCGGGGTGCCGCTGCTCATACAAGAGCAGAACAGCTATGCGGGCCTCACGAACAAGTCGCTGGCCAAGAAGGCGGACAAGATATGCGTGGCCTACGAGGGAATGGAGCGTTTCTTCCCCCGTGAGCGCATACTCCTTACGGGCAACCCCGTCAGGCAGGACTTGCTCAACCCCACCCTCACGAAGACAGAGTCATCCGCCATCTTCAGGCTCGACCCCGAGCTCCCCACGGTGCTTGTCTTCGGCGGCAGTCTCGGGGCGCGCACCCTGAACGAGAGTGTCATGCAGAACCTCGACCTCATCGAGGGCTCCAACGTGCAGTTCATCTGGCAGACGGGAGCGCACTACTTCGAGGCGGTGAGGCAGAAGCTCTCGGAGCGCGGCAAGCCAAGGAACATCTTCGTGGCCGACTTCATAACCAGGATGGAGCAGGCATACAAAGCTGCCGACCTGGTTGTGTCGAGGGCGGGGGCAAGCAGCATAAGCGAGCTGTGCCTCTTGGGGAAGCCCGGCATACTGGTGCCCTCGCCAAATGTGGCTGAGGATCATCAGACGCACAACGCCATGGCTCTGGCGCGGAGTGACGCGGCAGTGCTGATAAAGGACACAGAGGCTCTCAGGCAGCTGATACCCGCAGCCCTCAGTCTGGCCAACGACAAGGAGCGCCTCCGCCGCCTTGGCGAGAACGCCAACAAGTTGGCCTTCAAAGACGCCGCCGCAGTGATAGCGGCGGAGGTGATTAAGCTTGCAAGACGAAAAGAAAGGAAGTGAGATGATGGAACTGAGAGACATCAAGGCAGTCTACTTTGTGGGCATCGGAGGAATAGGGATGAGCGCGCTTGCCCGCTACTTCCTCCAGAAGGGAGTCCTGGTGGCAGGCTACGACAGGACGCCAAGCCCCCTGACGCGGAAGCTCTCGCAGGAGGGCGCCCTGGTGCATTACGAGGAAAGCGTCGAGGCAATCCCGGAGCAGTGCAAGCGCAAGGAGTCCTGCCTCGTGGTATACACTCCCGCCATCGCGGGCGACCACAAGGAGCTTGCCTACTTCCGCCGGCAGGGCTTCGAGACGGTGAAGAGGGCGCAGCTGCTCGGCATGCTGACACGCGCCTACAAGGCGCTCTGCGTGGCGGGCACTCACGGCAAGACCACCACGAGCAGCATGGCCGCCCACCTGCTCCACCAAAGCCCCGTGGGCTGCAACGCCTTCCTCGGGGGCATAACGAAGAACTACGGCACCAACTACCTTCTTAGCGAGACGAGCGAGTATGTGGTGATAGAGGCGGACGAGTTCGACCGCTCGTTCCACTGGCTCACACCCTTCGCCAGCGTCGTCACAGCCACCGACGCCGACCATCTCGACATCTACGGCACCGAGGAGGCTTACCTCGAGTCGTTCCGCAAGTACACAAGCCTCATCACCCCGGGCGGCTTCCTCATCCTCCACACAGGGCTTAAGCTGCAGCCCGCCACCCGCCAGGGCGTGACCACCTACACCTACAGCAGGGAGCGGGGCGACTTCCACGCGGAGAACGTGAGCATCGGCAACGGGGAGATAACGTTCGACCTCGTCTCCCCGCTCGGAAACATCAGCGGCGTCAACCTCGGCGTGCCAGTGAGCGTGAACGTGGAGAACGGCATAGCGGCTATGGCCCTGGCGCAGATAGCGGGAGTCAAGGCCGACGACATAAGGCGGGGGATGGCCTCGTTCAGCGGCGTCGAGCGCAGGTTCGACTTCCACCTTAGGCGCGGGGACGTGGTCTTCCTGAGCGACTACGCCCACCACCCCGAGGAGATACGCCAAAGCCTTCTCAGCCTCAGGCAGCTCTACGAGGGAAAGCGCATAAAGGCGATATTCCAGCCACACCTCTACACCCGCACGAGAGACTTCTACCGCGACTTCGCCGACGCTCTCTCCCTGGCCGACGACGTGGTGATAACCGACATCTATCCCGCGCGCGAGCAGCCCATAGAGGGAGTGACGAGCCAATTGATATACGATCACCTCCGCCCGACAATGCCTAAACGGCTCTGCCGCACAGGCAATGTTTTGGAAAATGTCAGGCGAAGAGACTTCGATGTTCTCGTTATGTTCGGGGCGGGAGACATATATAATCTCGCTGGAGAGATAGCAGACATTTTATCGGCAAAGGGATGACATTCAAGAGTGCCTGCATAACGACATCGAAGTACATCGCCCTCCTGGCGGTGGCGGGCTACCTCGCCTTCGCCGTGGTGAGGCTCGTCCGCCCCGCAAGGGATGCGGTGTGCCAGGGCGTGGAGCTGAGCTTCGACGGCGACAGCGCAGGCTCGCTCATCAGCAAGGAAGACATTATGGACATCCTCCGGAAGCGCGGGATACAGACAGAGGGACAAGCGTTCTCCTCCATCGACATGCCGCTGATAGACAGCCTGCTCAGCGCCAACCCGTATATTGACTCCGTGGTGGTCTACCCCAACTCGGCAGGGGAGCTGTGCATACGGCTCAGCGCTGCCTGCCCCGTCCTTCACGTCTTCCCCCTGGAGGGGAAGGAATTCTACCTCGACCGCTCCGGCAAGACGATGCCCGGGGCAAGCTACCGCTCACAGTCGCCAAACCTTTGCGTCGTCACCGGCAACGTCACCCAGCAGTGGGCAAAGAGCTGCCTCCTGAGCCTGGGCAAGACGGTGTGCGACGACCCCTACTGGCGGCTTCAGGCCCAGCAGATAAACGTGACAGAGAAGAGGGAGATACAGCTCATCCCCCGCACGGGCAACCACATAGTGATACTGGGCGACACCTCCGACATCGAGGACAAGCTGCGCAGGGTGCGCCTCTTCTACGAGAAGGCAATGCCCGAGGCGGGGTGGAACACCTACGCGACGATAAACGCCGAGTACAGAGGGCAACTGGTTTGCACAAGAAGAAGACGATAAATACACTTTACTTATGGGAGCAGAACAGAACATTATTGTGGCACTTGAATTCGGGTCGTCGGCCATCGTGGGCGCGGCCGGGTTCAGAAAGGAAGACGGCAGTCTCAAGGCGCTCGACGTGGTGATCGAGAAGACCGCCGAGAGCATTCAGCGCGGTGTTGTCTACAACATAGACACGACGGCCAGCGCCATCAACAACATCGTGGCGCACATCAACTCGAAGCTCGGCACAAGGGTGAGGCGGGCCTACGTGGGCGTCTCGGGGCAGTCGCTGCACACCGTGGGCAACGTGATAAGCAGGAAACTGGAGTCGAAGCTCAAGATAACAGACGAGCTGATGGACAACTTCATGGACAGCAACCTCGCCACGAACTACCCCGACTCTGAGATCCTGCACGTCATCCCGCAGGAGTACATCGTGGGGCATCACTCCGTGAGCAACCCCGTCGGCATACAGGCCGAGGAGATAGAGGCTCGCTACGTGAACGTGGTGGCAAGGAGACTGCTCAACGAGAACATAGCCATCTGCATGCAGAAGGCAGGGCTGGAGATAGCGGACATACTCATCTCGCCCCTCGCCTTGGCCGACTCGCTGCTCTCGGAGAGCGAGAAGCGCTCGGGCTGCGCCTTGGTGGACTTCGGGGCCGCCACGACGACGGTGTCCATCTACACGAACAACCTGCTGCGCTTCCTCACCGTCATACCGCTCGGCGGAGGCAACATCACTGCAGACCTCGTCAGCGCCAAGCAGATGTACGCCGAGGAGGCGGAGGGCATCAAGCGCAAGCATGGCGTGGCGTACGTGGCCTCGGAGACGGACAACCCCGTGAGAATACCGATAAACAACAACCGCATCATCGACGAGAACGAGCTGCAGAACATCATCGGCGCAAGGCAGGAGGAGATAATAATGAACGCCTGGGAGCAGATAAAGCCTATGCAGGCCAAGCTGCTCGCGGGCATCATCACCACTGGCGGGGCGGCGCAGATGAAGGACCTCGCCGAGGCGATAAAGCACTTCACGGGCTTCGACCGGGTGAAAGCCGCCAAGAGCCTCATCACCTCCGTGGAGGTGGCTCGCGACGTGCTGACACCGCAGGACACGAGCATCGACACGCTCATGGCCCTGCTTATGCACGGCAGGGAGAGCTGCGTAAGCCCCGTCGGGGAGACCGCACCCGCTGAGGCGGTTAAGCCCGTACAAGAACCAGAGCCTGTGCCCGAGTACCAGGCGCCCGAGCCTGAGCAGAAGCCCAAGGAGCAGAGGAAGAAGACGGTGTCCTCCTGGATAACGAAGGGAGGGCGCTGGCTCAACGACATCGTGAAGAGCGAGGAGGAAGAGGAATAAGGAAACATCAACTATAAAGGCAATATCATGAACGAAGCGGATATGACTAACACGCAGGGCGGGGGGATAGTCTTCACTAACTTCTCCGTCAACACGCCCAGCATCATCAAGGTGATCGGTGTGGGCGGAGGCGGCGGCAACGCCGTGAACCACATGTACAACGAGGGCATACACGACGTGACTTACCTGGTGTGCAACACCGACAACAAGGCCCTCTCCGACAGCCCCGTGCCCAACAAGCTGCAGCTCGGAAAGGACGGGCTGGGGGCGGGCAACCGCCCCGAGAGGGCCAAGGCGGCGGCGATGGAGAGTCTTGACGCCATCAAGGAAACTCTTCAGGACGGCACACGCATGGTGTTCATCACCGCCGGCATGGGAGGCGGCACAGGCACGGGAGCCGCGCCCATCATCGCCCAGTGCGCCAAGGACATGGGCATCCTCACCGTCGGGATAGTGACCATACCCTTCCGCTTCGAGGGCATAAAGAAGATAGACCAGGCCCTGAGCGGCGTGGAGGAGCTCTCGAAGCACGTGGACGCCATCCTCGTCATCAGCAACGAGCGCCTGCGCGAGATATACCCTGAGCTGACCGTCATCAACGCCTTCGCCAAGGCGGACAACACACTGCTCGTGGCGGCAAGGAGCATAGCCGACATAATAACGATGCACGGCATCATGAACCTCGACTTCCAGGACGTCACCACCGTGCTTAAGGACGGGGGCGTGGCCGTCATGAGCACTGGCTTCGCCGAGGGCGAGAACCGCGTGACCAGGGCTATAGAGGCAGCCCTGCACTCTCCCCTCTTGAACAACAACAACATCTTCAACTCGCAGAAGGTAATCATCAACATCAACTTCCCCAAAGAGGGCGACGAGAACCAGATGAAGATGGGAGAGATGGACGAGATACACGAGTTCATGGGACGCTTCCGCAAGGACGTGGAGACAAAGCTCGGGCTTGCCACTGACCCCACCCTCGAGAAGCAGGTGAAGATAACCTTCCTCGCCACGGGCTTCGGGCTTAACGTGCCGGGGATGGACGACGTGATAAAGGAGAGGGAGAAGCGTGAACAGGAGAACGACGAGGACAAGAGCAACCTGCGCGACATGTACTACGGTGGCGGCAAAGGCGCGCGCAAGAGGGTGCGCATCTTCATCTTCGGCGCGGAGGACATGGACAACGACGAGATCATCTCCAAGGTGGCGGCGATACCCACTTACCGCCGCACCCGCGAGGAGCTTAACCAGATAAAGAAGAAGACCGCCGCGCCTGCCGAGGCCGCCAAGCCAGCCGCGACGGACACGAACAGGGTGGTGTTCTGACTTAACGACACAAGACAATGATATTCGAGCAAGTGAGCAAGGACATCGTGGCGGCAATGAAGGCTCGCGACAAGGCGAGGCTCGAGGCGCTGCGCAACATAAAGAAATGCCTCCTCGAGGCTAAGACCGCCCCCGGGGCGAACGACGAAGTGACGGACGAGACGGCGCTGAAGATCATCACGAAGCTTGCCAAGCAGGGCAAGGACGCTGCCCAGATATTCGCCTCGCAGAGCCGCCAAGACCTCGCGGACGCCGAGCTGGCGCAGGTGGCTGTCTACGAGGAGTACCTGCCAAGGCAGATGAGCGAAAAGGAGCTGCTGGAGGCGCTGAAAGCCATCATCGCCGAGACCGGCGCCGCGAGCGCAAAGGACATGGGCAGGGTGATGGGCGTGGCAACCAAGAGACTCGCAGGCAAGGCGGAGGGTCGTGCCATCAGCGCCGCCGTCAGGAAGCTGCTGAGCTGACAGGCTGCCTCTTAACTGATATCGGCGGCCTCCCGACCGCTTCGGAAGAGCAGGCAGGCCTTCGCCTCAGCTCTCGGCGCAAATAGCCATTAAGGATAGCCGCGGGGCAAGCGTCAGCGAGACACGCGGCTATAGGTGTATAGGTGTATAGGTGTATAGGTGTATAGGTGTATAGGTGTATAGGTGTATAGGT
>JAJPZF010000003.1 GCA_021204545.1 Prevotellaceae bacterium | reverse complement strand
TGCCGAGGTCGAGCATCATCACGGCGAACGTGTGGCGGGCGCAGTGGAACGTTATCTCCTTGTCTATGCCAGCCGCCGCCACCCACCGCCTTAAGGCGTCGTTCGCGACGGAGTGGCACGACGGCAGGCGGAACACCGCCTCCGTGTCCTTGCCCCTCGCCCCCATCAGCGTGGCGGCCTGCGGGGCGATGTCGAGGTACTCCAGCCCCTTGGTCTTCCTCTGGCGGAACAAGAGCCTCGTGAAGCCCGACTGGAGGCATACCTGCCCCCACGTGAGGGCGGCGATGTCCGAGTGGCGCAAGCCCGTCAGGCACGAGAAGAGGAACGCCCTCCTGACCTCGGCGTTGGCGCAGGGGGTCTGGGCGAGCCTCCGCACCTCCTCGCGCGTGAGATACATACGGCGGCTCTCGCCCTGCCTCATGTTCGGGACGTCCCGCGCGGGGTTCTCGCGGACGAGCTTCTGTCTCGCCGCCTCGGCGAGGCACACCTTCAGACGCTCGAAGTACGACGCCCTCGTGTTCTGGGCGAGCGGCCGCCCTCCCCTCCGTGTGCGCGCCTCCGTCTCAAGGTAGCGGCGGAAGCCCCAGACCCAGTCCTCGTCCACACGGTCGAGCGTCACGCCCCGCCCAGCGTCGTAAGCCCTGAGGTGGTTGAGGCACGACCCCCACACGGTGAGACCCCCGCGCCCTTCCCTTTCCATAAGCCCCTCATAGAAGTCAAGCAGCCGCACGCCCCTGCCCAGCTCCGCCTCGAGACCGAGCCGCCCGCTCTGCAGCTCCGCCATCCTGCGCACCCTCACAGCGTCAGCCATCCGCAGCGTCTCCCTGTTCTTCTCGCGGTCCTCGCGGCTGCGCTCGGGGACGAGGTAGAGGCGCAGGAACTCGTACCGCCTGCGCCCCCTCCAGCACGTGTCGAGGTAGAGCGAGGCCCCGCCCCCCTTGAGAGCCTTGCGCCTGAGCCTCACTGGCTCCCTGTATCCGCCCTCCGTCTCCTTATTCATTTCCTGCGAATGACGGGTAACGTGGAAGTAACACGCCCACCGCACATCCTGCGTATATGTAAGCGAACCTGCGCACCATTCGGGGGCGATGAGTAAAGCCGCCCAAGCCCAGTGTTTGTGCGGCACGTGTGCGGCAAGTATGCAGTGCGTGTGCAAACCGCCTGAGCGCCCCTATCTATTACTCTCATATTGGCTTACGTATTTAGCTGTTTCTCCTTCGGTCTCGTAGATGCACTGGCGCAGCTGGGAAGGCGTCACCCTTACGGCATCCTTCGTCAGCTCAGGCACGTTGTAGCTCTTCAGCAGCATGATGTTCTGCTCGGGGTCTTCCTGCGGCAGGCAGAAAGCCTTGTGCGCCTGCCCCTTGCGGTCGAAGTAAGTGATGAAGGGGCGGGTGTAGTTGCCGTCCATCCTCCTTGTGCTGAACACTATCCAGCGCCCGTTGCTGCTCCAGGTGTGGTAACTGTCCACGTCGGGGCTGTTGGCTTCGGTGAGGGGGTAGACGCTGTCCGTCCTGAGGTCTTTGACGAAGAGGTCGCTGCTCTTGTGCCAGATGTGGAACTGCCCGTAGTCTCCCTCGGCGAAGAGGACGTAACGCCCGTCGGGACTAAGCTTGGGGAACGAGGCACTGCGATGGCGGGAACTACAGTCAACCACCGTCTCAGGCTCGCCGAAGCGTCCCGTACGTTGGTCGTAGGGCAGGCGCTTCAGGTCGTAGAGCAGGTCTTGGTAGTGGCGCACCATCTTCATAGGCTGAAGGCTGTCGGGGAACGTCTCGTCAACGGGCTCGTCAGCCACGCAGTAGTAAAGCCACTTGCCGTCGGGCGACCAGCAGGGGAAGGTCTCCAGCTTCATCGTGTCGGCGAGGATGGTGCGCACCTCGTTCTTGTCCACGTCGTAGAGGAGGAGGTCGCTCTTCTCGTCGAGCACCTCAATCTTCTCGGGGCTGTAGATGTGGAAGGTCTGCCCAGTGTTGTTGGTGGAGAAGGCAACCTTGTTGCTCTTCGGATGCCACGAGGGGTAGACACCTGCGGCGAGGATGCTGTCGCCCTTAATCTGCACCTTCCTTATCTTCGTGCCTTCCACGATGACCGTTCCGCCGTGGTTAGCCCTGACGTGGAAGAGCATGTGCTCCGTGCTGTTGTTCTTGTAGTTGTGGCAGTTAATGCAGTGGTTGTTCCCTTCCGAGTAGACGCGGTTGTTCTCGTAGATGGTCGTCACCGTCCAGTTGGTGAGGTTGCGCTGGTAAAGCCCCAGCTGGCGGTATAGCTCGTAGCCTGGCTCGATGAGGCGGTAGCTTAGGTAAGGGTCAATCTCTTCCTCGGCAACGCTTATCAGGTGGCTCTTGTACTTGCGCCAGCCGCTTGGCAGGTGGGCGTAGACTGTTACTTGCAGGTCTGCGCCACGGTTCTGCTTGAGCAAGCTTCGCCATTCCGTGGTGTCTATCTTCACTTTGAGGTCTTCGCCCGCCCCGGTAATGAGCTGCCCTCCCTTCGAGCCTCGGTATTCCACCACAGCCTCGCTCGCCTCCTTTTCCTTAAGGATGAAGTTAAGAGGCGCTATGTTGGGCGGCACAACCACGTTGTTGTAGTCGGGATAGGTCTGCGCCTCCTCAGGGAAGTCTACGCTGCTGGAGGGCAGGGTGTAACGCCTCTTGCCGCAGGAGACAAGGGCAAGGACACAAGCGAGTAACAAACAAACCTTCTTCATCGTCAGTTCACTCCAGATTTAGACGTGGCGCTCCCCTCCTTCTTCTTCGTAGCCTTCAGGTTGCCGAAGAAGTAGTAATAAGGATAGTAGCCCTTGTACTTGGGGTACAGCTCCTTGGCGTACTTCTGCTTGTCCTTCATATAGGGCTTTATCTCGCTGGCGAACCTTGCGAGCCTGCCCCTTTGCATCTCAAGCCCGTTGTACATCTGCAACAGCTCAGGTTGCTTGCTCGCCATCAGTGTCAACGCCTCGGAGAAGCTCTCGGGCGGCGTAGTTCCCTTCATAGGTTGGCAGCGGTAGATGAATTGCGGCATGCTCTTTGTGTAGATGTGCACTGCGAGGCTGTTCCACAAGGCGTTGATGCTTCTGCCCTCAAGCAAGGCGGCATTGTAGCCAAGGAAGACGGGCTGCACGAGGTTGTTCTCGAAGATGTCGTGCACAGGCTC
>JAJPZF010000131.1:7681-13278 GCA_021204545.1 Prevotellaceae bacterium | reverse complement strand
GGATGGAACACCTGTATGTCGCTTCTCTTGCTGAATGTGATGCCGTACAGCCTTGTCGCCAGCCCGAACACTCCCTGCTTCACCCTCTTAAGCTCGAAGTAAGGGCGCAGCGTCTCCTCGTCGAGGTCGTACTTCTCCAGCTTTAGTTTGTGGCTGTAGTAGGCGAAGTCCCAGGGCATAAGCTCAAAGTCGTCGCCCTCGAGCCTGCGGGCCAGCGAGCGGACCTCTTCCACCTCTTTCTTGGCGGCAGGCAGATAAGCCTCCTCGAGCTGCCTTAGCAAGGAGTATACGTGCGCTGTGTCCTCGGCCATTCGCTTCTCAAGCACGAAGTCGGCAAAGGTCTTGTAGCCCAGGATGTTCGCTATCCTGCGCCTCAGGTTCACTATCCTTGGCACGAGAGGCAGGTTGTTGTGGTCGCCATCGTGCGTGCACATCGTGCCATGTGCCATATACATCCGCCTGCGCAGCTCACGGTTGTCGGCGTAAGTCATGAAGGGTCCGTAGCTCGGGCCGTGCAGTGTGAAGAGCCAGCCTTCCTTGCCCGCCTCCTTCGCCTCGAGGGCGGCTGCCTCCAGGCGGCTGTCGGGCAGTCCGCTTAAGTCAGCTCTCTCGGTGATGTGCAGCTGGAAACTGTTCATTTCCTTAAGCTCGTTCTGCTGGAAGCTCAGCTCCGCCAGCCCAAGCTCTTCCCGCATCGCGCCCAGTCTCTTCTTGTCCTCGGGCGAAAGCAATGCGCCCTGTCGGGCGAAACCCTCGTAAGTCAGCTCGAGAAGCTGCTGTTCCTCTTGGTCGAGTGTGCGGTTAGGGTGGTCGTGCACCGCCTTTATTCTCAGCCAGAGCCGCTCGTTCTCCAGCTGTTTGTTGGAGTGTTGCGTCAGCAGTGGCTCCATCTTTTGCGCCAGAGCGTCCATCTCGTCGTTCGTGTCTGCGCTGAGCAGGTTGAAGAACACGTCGCTCACCCGCTCCAGCGTGTGGTCTCCCTTGGGGATAATAGTGTTCTCGAACGTTGGTTCTTCCTGGTTGCCTGTTATCTTCTCAATGTCCTCGTCGTCACGCCTCATGCCTTCGAGGAAAGCCTCCTCGTAGTCCTCGAAGCGTATCTCCTGGAAAGGCACGGTGTCCAGCGGAGTGCCGTAATGCTTCTGCAAGAAAGGATTAGTATGTTCTGTCATCTTCTATCTCAAGTCCTTCAGCTCGGGTATTATTATCCTGCCTCTCTCCAAGCGGAGCACGCCGTCGTCCTGCATCTTGTGCAGCACCATGGAGACCAGGGATCGTGTGGCTCCGAGGTGGCTTCCGAGGTCTCTCATCCTTATCCTCACCTCAACTGGTCCCGTCTGTCCCAGAGTTCTGGTCTTGACGAACAGTGCGATTCTCTCCCTGAGCGTGGGCGCGGGCTCAGTCCATGCGCGCCGGCGCCTCCTTGCGCTGAGGGTGCAGACGGCGTTCAGGTAGTTGAGGCGGAATATCTCCATCGTTCCCATCATGCGGTTCACGTCCTCTTTGGGGATGAGCAGCAAGGTGCAGTCCTCCTTTGCCGTGTAGGTGGCTCCCCACTCGCGCTGGATGCCGTAAAGGACATCGCATTCTATCAGCGAGGGACACGGCACTTCTTCCGTGATGACAAGGCAGTCATCGGCCGTCGACACGCTTGCTCTTAGCCTGCCACTCAGCAGGACGGTGAGGTTTCTCGCCAGCTCGCCCTGTCTCGAGAGCGTGTCCCCCTTCTCCAGGCACTCTATCCTCAGCGGACAAGTCTCGAGGATGTGGTTCAGCTCTATGCCGTTCATCCCCTGGAACAAGGGGATGGCGTTCAGCGTCTCATACATCCTACTGTCCATCAGTCCTCTGCTTTATGTCGCCCAGGTTGTCGGTCTTCCACGTCCGTTCGTTGCCTTCCTGGTCGAGGTATATGAAGTAAGCCCTCAGCTCCGTGTGCTTGGCGAGCGTTTTCTTAGCCTCCTTCAGTCCCATCACCATGAAGGCTGTGGCGTAAGCGTCAGCCATGGCGCAACTGGGAGCAATGACGGTGCTTGAGACGATGTCCTGCTGCACGGGGTAGCCCGTGTGTGGGTTTATCGTGTGAGCAAGCCTTCTGCCGTCCTCCGTCACATAGAAGTTGCGGTAGTTGCCGCTGGTGGCAATGCGGCAGTCGGTGAGCTCCAGCACCGCCTCCACGTCTCGGTTGGCGCTTGTGCTGTCGTCGTCTGCCCGGTTTATGCCTATCGTCCACAGCTTTCCCGCCGGGTTTTTCCCCTTCACCGCTATCTCCCCGCCAATCTCCACCATATAGTTCTCCACGCCAAGCCTCTCAAGCGTCTCGGCTGCCTTGTCAACGCCGTAGCCCTTTGCCACCGCGCTCATGTCCATCACAGTCCTCTCGTCCTGCTTCCGTATGTTGCCGTCTTCCGTCAGGCTGACTTTCTGCCAGCCCACGAATTGGAGGATGCTGTCCACTTGCGAGCTGTCGGGCAAGGCTCCGCTCTTGAAGCCGAAGCCCCAGGCGTTCACCAAAGGTGCAACAGTGATGTCGAAGTCGCCCTCTGTGTCACGGCTTATCTGCTCGCTAAGGGTGAACACCTCGCGGAACAGCGTGTCAGTCTCCATGCTCTCGTTGCGGTTTATAAGGCTGATGGTGGAGCGGGGGTTGAACATAGAGAGAGCGTCGTCAACTCTCTGAAGCTCATGGAGATACTGCGCCTCGAGTGAACTGTCGCTCTCATACGTGGTGTGGTACACAGTGCCGAATATCATTCCCTCGTCCCGCTGGAACGTTCCCGCCCCGGTGACGTTGTCTTTCTTGTGTTCCTGCCTCATCACCACAATTGTCCCTGCTATCAGGAGCAGGAGGAACAGGATATGCCACGTTTTCAGCTTCATCTTCACCCTTGATTATTTCTTGTTCATCTTCTTGCTCGTCCGCCCGACATCGAAGATAAGATTGCACGTGCCGCCGAATGTGCTGTTGCCGTACTTCCCGAAGCCAGGCACATAGTAGGGGTCGCCCTCTTGGGGGAACTTCTTGTGTAGCGGCTTCTTGAAGCGGATTGTCCAGCCCAGGCGCAGGAAGCTCCACAGCTTTGTCTCGAATCCCAGGCAAGCCTCCAGCCATTGCATCCTTGCGCTCTGGCTCGTCATGCTTAGTCCTCCCTTGTCCGTCAGCCAGACGGGGTCCTGGAAGTCGGGGGCGCGGAAGTCGTAGTTGAAGCTGGTGAAGGCGTATCTCAGCCCGATGAACATGCGGTTGCCGTTGTGTTTCTTGTTCGCGTTGTAGTCCATCCCCACGCGGAAGTACGGGGCGCGGGCGTGGAACGTGTTGCTTGTGGTCCTTCCCTCACGGTCGCTCTCTCCGATGCCAAGCTCGCAGATGGGGAAGTAATGGTCGCGGAAGTTCAGCCTTGCGCCACACTCCAGCTGGTCGAACCTTGTGCCGACGGCTTTCATAACGGGCCCCGCCAGGTCCACATGCACGGCTGCGCCGCAGAACACCGGGGCCTTCGGTATCACCTCCTCTGTCTTGGCGCAAATCCTTGCGCAGAAGAGGCTACTCACCAACATTATGGAAATACACCCTGATATTCTCATCCTGCAAATAGTCCACCTCAGCCCTCTTTATCACTATGGAGTCTATCACCATGCTCGAGAAGGAGACGCCGCTCAGGTAGTGGAACATCGTGGCGGGGCAGTCGGGCGACTCGTAATGCTCCGTGTTGCTTTTCTCGACCCTCACCGTGCTTTGTGTGCGGTAGCCGTCTCCCTGAAGGGTGAAGACAAGCGTGTCAGCGTCGGAGTAATAGCTCATCGGCAGGCTGACTCCCGTGAGGTTCGCCCCTTGGTTGTAGAGCACGGAGTCCGTGCCTTGGGCGGTGACGGTGAGGGTGTCGGCGAGGCTGACAAGAGTGCCTGTCTCAGAACTGTAGAAGTTGTAGTGGCACAGCACCACGTTGTTCAGTGTGCAGTCTATCCCCTCGCAGCCTGTCAGCGCGAGACATATAGCAGCATAAGCGAAAGCGCAGCGCCTCAATCCCCTCAAAGCTCCTTCTCTATCTGGTAGTTGTTCCTGAGCTGCGAGTTGCGTATCAGCAGCTCACCGAGAAAGCCCGACACGAAAAGCTGCGTTCCCAGTATCATCATCGTGAGCGAGATGTAGAAGTAGGGGCTGCTGCAGACGAGAGGGTGGGGCAGGCCGTTAAGCAGATAGTAGAGTTTGTTCACTCCCACCACCATCGCTGCCACGAGCCCGATGAGGAACATCAGCGTGCCCACGAACCCGAACACGTGCATCGGCTTCAGCCCGAACGAGGAGAGGAACCAGAGGCTAAGCAGGTCGAGGTAGCCGTTCGCGAAGCGGTTCCAGCCCATGTACTTGCTCTTGCCGTGCTTCCTTGCCTGGTGGTGCACCCTGAGCTCCCCGATTTTTGTGAATCCTGCGTTCTTCGCAAGGTAAGGTATGTAGCGGTGCATCTCGCCGTACACCTCGATGTGCTTCACGACCTCAAGGCGGTAAGCCTTCAGCCCGCAGTTGAAGTCGTGAAGATTATGTATGCCGCTCACCTTTCGTGCCGTGGCGTTGAACAGCTTTGTGGGAAGTGTCTTGGAAAGCGGGTCGCCCTTCGAGCGGTTCATCTTCCAGCCGCTCACCAGGTCGTAGCCGTCTTTCACGATCATGTCGTAGAGACGCGGGATCTCGTCGGGCGAGTCCTGCAGGTCGGCGTCCATTGTTATCACCACGTCTCCCCGTGCCGCCTCGAAGCCGCAGTAGAGAGCGGGGCTCTTGCCGTAGTTGCGGCGCAGCTTGATGCCGCGCACCTCCTTGTTCTGCCTGCCGAGCTGCTCGACGACATCCCACGAGCGGTCGGTCGACCCGTCTGAGACGAAGATCACCTCGTAGGCGAACGCATGCTCCTGCATCACGGTGTGTATCCAGTCGTGCAGCTCAACGAGGCTCTCCTCCTCGTTGTAAAGCGGTATGACAACGCTAATATCCATCCATTATCTCCTTTTGCCTAAGCCCATCCTCGCGAACACCATCGTGGGCAGCGAGAGGACGAGGGCCAGCGATATGTTGACCGTCAGGAAGCTGTACGTCAGCCACGAGAGGTTGCCCAGCGCGGCCCTGATGCTGTCTGTGTCTGTCGAGTTCATACGCTCCAGAAGTTCCTTGTAGGCGGGCACCTGTAGCATCAGCTCCATCTCGTGTGCCAGCATCCCGTTGTCGAGGAAGCGGAACCAGAGGTATTGCACAAGCGTCGTCGCCAGTGCGCAGAAGATGTACGTAAGGAACGACATCCACCACGTCCTCATCCACCCCGTGTTGCCGCACTCCCAGTTATACCTCTTTATAATATAGCCCACACGCCACACCGAGAGCAAGCCGATGAGAAGGCCCACGTTGCCCAGGACAGGGTAGCGGAACGCAAGAACGGTGGCGATGAAGCTGGCGCTCCACCACACGGCAGCCCTCAAACCCCAGCCCATACATTGCCTGCGAGCGTCACGGAAGTCGAAGCCCTGTGTGTCCATATTCAGACGCAAAGGTAATGCAAACGAGGGCAATAAGCAAGCGAAAGCGAAGCTTTTGGCTGGCGTTTGCCGAG
>JAJPZF010000131.1:0-7581 GCA_021204545.1 Prevotellaceae bacterium | reverse complement strand
GCAAACGAGGGCAATAAGCAAGCGAAAGCGAAGCTTTTGGCTGGCGTTTGCCGAGTGCAGCCTACTTTCGCTTCAAGGCCAAGGTAATGCAAACGAGGGCAATAAGCAAGCGAAAGCGAAGCTTTTGGCTGGCGTTTGCCGAGCAGCGTTGCGACCCATAGGGCAGCAACGCGGGTAATAGCCCCGAAGGGGCTGTTTGTGGCGGAGCTAACCCCTTCGGGGCTATTATACGCTCAACCCCCGGCTATGCATATAGCCCCTTCGGGGCTTTATAAGGAGCTTGGCCCAGCGATTGCCGAGCGACCCGCACTTGGCGGGCGGCTCACGGCGAACTGTCTGGCGAGGCGTTGGCGGAAACACAGCAAGTCTTTTGCGGAATCATTGCAAGTCTTCCGA
The DNA here is from genome assembly GCA_021204545.1 of Prevotellaceae bacterium. Classification (GTDB taxonomy): domain Bacteria; phylum Bacteroidota; class Bacteroidia; order Bacteroidales; family Bacteroidaceae; genus Physcousia. The sequence continues at coordinate 7,185 of JAJPZF010000131.1, read as the reverse complement.
GGAAACACAGCAAGTCTTTCGCAAGAACATAGCAAGTCTTTCGCAAGAACACAGCAAGTCTTTCGCGAAATATTAGCGAGGCGTTGCCTTTGGCGTGCCTCGGCCGCACCCGGCGAACAGAACGGAATCACGGGCCCTGATATGGGTCGCATGCCCGGCTCTCGCTTGCGCTAACGCCACGCTAAGCAGTCCCCGAAGAAGGTATATGATGAGATTTAACAAGATTTAACTGGGGGGGGGCAGAACGAACATAAAGCGATAATTTCGCGGCTGAAAAGTTTGTGGAGCCTCTCGCTGAAGGTGCACATTCAGCGCGGGGAAGCCAAACTTAGCAACCAAAGTTAAAACAAGAAAACCTAAGGAACAAATGAAAAAACTACTCTTGGCGGCAGCATTTGGCTTTGTGGCCGTTACCGCATCAGCACAGACAACTTCTTCCGCCTCTTCGCAGGAGGTGGACAAGTCCGTTCATTTCGGCGTCCGCGTCGGCTTGAATGTCTCTAAGATCACAAGTGACTGGTATGGCGACTACGCATACGGCGAGGGCGACCTTAAGTCGCGCGCGGGCTTTCATATCGGAGTCATTGCCGACGTGCCGCTGGTGAAGAACTATTTCTATGTTACTCCCGGGCTGTACTTCACCCAAAAGGGCGGCAAGTATACTTATGAAGACAGAGACGATGAATGGGATGAATGGGAAAAAGATGAGCAGAAGTACAACCCCATGTATCTGGAGATACCTATCCTCTTCTCTGGCAGGTACACCTTCGGCATAGCGCAGCTGCAGGTCAACTTCGGCCCGTACTTCGCTGTCGGTCTTGCGGGCAAATTTAAGAGGACTGACACTGATCACTGGGGTGGCGGGACTGACGTTGACAAGTACAAGTCAGACATCTTCAAGAAGTACGACACGTATAAGGACGAGGATTTGGATGACAACGACGGTAACGGCTGCGGCTACAAGCGGTTCGACGCAGGTCTATCGTTCGGCGTTGGCGTGACCTTGGCGAAACACTACTATGTGGGCATCCAGTACGAGCTGGGCTTGGTTGACTACTACAACTCAGACTTGAAGAAAGAGTATAAGGAGGAAGCCAAGTACGACGGGGTGAGCTACAAGAGCACGAAGAACAAGAACTTCATGGTGACCGTCGGCTACAACTTCTGATCTGGCTTGGCACATTAAAGAACCAAGAATGAAAGCATTAAGACTACTTGGCATTGCCCTCGCGGCAACGGCACTGTGCGCTGGCTTCACGGCTTGCTCCGACGATGATGACGATAACGGCGGGTCCAACTCCCTGAATGGGACGACTTGGAAACTCGTCTCGGCACGTGAATATGACTACGGAGAAGACGAGTGGGATGACGACGACGCTGAGGGCGGGCTTGGCTGCTGGCTCACGTTCAACAGCAACGGCACAGTGACATCGAACTGGTATGATGACGACGATGATGATGACTGTTTTATCAAGTACACCTTCGACGGCACCACACTCACGCTGAACTTCAGCGACGACGACTGCACGATCGGCTCCTTCGTCGTCGACGGCAACACAGCCACGTACACCTGCTACTGGTACGACTACGACAAGGAGTGGAGCAACGAAGGCGAGTACCTTGAGGTCTGGACATTTGAGAAGCAGTAAGAGCACTCTTAAGACTCTGCCATAAAGGCACACAGCGATCCCCTCTGCGCACTGGCGCGCGTGGAGGGGATTTCTTATGTTCTTTCCCCATTCTCTCGCATCGCCGCACAAATAGCCCCCGTCAGACTTGCTCCGCCCTTGCCGCCCGTGCCTCGGATAGCCCCGAAAGGGGCAGGGCGGCCTTCTTTTTCTGAAGGCGGCAGAGGGGGAGGGGAGCAGAAGGGTGCCACTATGACATTCCCTATACGCATAAGGTTTGGCACAGTGTCACACTTTCCCCTGTGGCTACCCTGACGACGGCCACAAGAAGACATATATATATACTTACCTGATAATTCTCTCATTGATATACAAAATGAGAGGAATGACAGAAGGACATCACACATATATATGGCGTCACAGTGTCATACTTCAGTTCAGAAGGGCAGACAAACATCGCCGCAAGGGGCTTGGCCGTTGTCCTCTCGCCGGTCTTTCTTCCTGCTGTTCCTGCTCCCTCTGGGCGGATCGAGTGGGCAAGCGTGTGTGCCGCCCCGGGCGAAGCAAGCCTCGACCCGTACCATGGGCAAGAGACCGCACGCCCGCCACGCCGCACAGGCGCAAGCAGCGGAGTAACCTCTCCTGTCAGCCGCTAAAGAACACCTACCAACCATTCTCCATACACCCAGGTTTGGTTGGTGTTCTTATGCACCCGTCTCAGCCTCCGCCGTCACAATCCCGCTGGCTTCAACCTGCAAAATATCGCGTTCTGCACGGACCCAAACCCGTAAAATATAGCGTTCTGCAAGCACCAAAACCTGCCGAATATTGCGTTTTAGCGGAAAATGCGCTACCTTTGCAAGCACAATGGCAGACAAGCGCATACTCGAGACCATCCTCTCCGACCAGGCGGAAGAGCTGCAAGCTAAAGCCGCACTGCGTTTATGCCGCAGGAGGGAGGAAGACTTGGTGGACCTCGCAAGCCAGCAGGCGCAGGTGGTTACTGGGGTGCGGCGGAGCGGAAAGTCAACCCTTTGCTACAATGTGCTCCAGCGTGCGGGAGTGAAGTACGCATACGTCAATTTCGACGATGAGAGGCTCGCCCGCCTCACAGGGGAAGACTTGAACGACGTGCTGGAGGTACTTTACAAGTTGAATGGCAACTTCAGCCACCTTTTCCTCGACGAAATGCAGAACATCCCAGAGTGGTATCTGTTCGTGAACAGGCTGCTCAGGCGTGGCATGCGCGTTGTCCTCACGGGTTCCAACGCAAAGCTGCTGAGCGGTGAGCTCGCCACTCACCTCACTGGCAGGCATCATACCATAGCGCTTTACCCTTTCTCGTTTGCAGAGTATTGCGCTTACAGGCAGATTGACACCAAGGAGCGCACAACCCGTGCCGTGGCTCAGCGGAGAGCGGCATTCGACGACTATATGTGCAAGGGAGGCTTCCCGGAGGTGCAGACAGTGGCTTCTGCTGGTAGAGAGTACATTGACACGCTTGTCGGCGACATCCTTAAGCGTGACATCGAGCAACGCTTCAAGATTACCTACAAGGCGGCTTTCGAGCAGATGGCGCAACACCTGATGAACGTCTCGCCCGCCATTGTTGTTGACAAGGCACTGAAAGAACAGTTCGGTTTCAAGTCTGAGCATACCTCACGCAACTATGTCAGCTACCTCCAGCAGGCATACCTAATGATAGGGCTTGACAAGTACTCAGCCAAAAGCAAGTTGCGCCTTGTGGGCGAGAAGCTTTACCCTGTGGACGTGGCTCTCATGAGCAAGAGAGCTGGAGCGTTTGCTGGTGATAATCTGGGATGGAGGCTGAAGACCATCGTCTTTATAGAGCTTCTACGCCGCTTGGGACCTCAGGGCAGCGACATATATTACTACAACGACCGCTCCTGCGAGTGCGACTTCCTGGTGTGCCAAGGCAACGAAACTCAAATGGCAGTGCAGGTTTCCTACGACATCTCTAACCCAAAGACACGAAAACGTGAGGTGTCCGCCCTGCTCCGTGTGGCGGAAAAGACTGGCTGCAAGAGCCTGCTCCTCGTCACCGACCACCAGACGGAGGACATCTGCGTGGATGATTTCACTGTTCACATTCGCCCAGCGCACGACTGGCTGCTGGAGACCTGAGCCCCCGGGGCTGTCTCGCCACGCAACGGTCAGAAGGCATAAAATCCCCCTTCGCTTGGCAGTTCCTCCAAAAAGTCTTATCTTTGTACTCCGAACGCTCGTGCAAGCAAGAGAAGAGCTGCTCGCAGACTCTTCCGAGCGCAGCCGAGTGTCGCCGAAAGCAACGGCAGAGGAGCTGATGGAGCAACTGAAACACGAGTGCGGCGTGGCTATGATAAGGCTGCTGAAGCCTTTGAGCTACTACCAGCAGCGTTACGGCACGTGGATGTACGGCCTCAACAAGCTTTACCTGCTGATGGAGAAGCAACACAACCGCGGGCAGGAAGGCGCGGGCATGGCTTGCGTGAAGATGAACGCCCGGCCCGGCGAGGAATACATGTTCCGTGAGCGGGCACTCGGCGGCGACGCTATCAGAGAAATCTTCCAGAGCGCCAGGCAGAGGCTCTCTGCTTTTACAGAGAAACAGCTTGGCGACGCAGCCTACGCCGAGCGACATCTGCCATTCGCCGCAGAGATTTATATGGGCCACCTCCGATATTCCACAACGGGCAAGAGTGGCCTTTCTTATGTCCACCCGTTCATGCGACGCAACAACTGGAGGGCGAAGAACCTTTGCCTCTGCGGCAACTTTAACCTCACCAACGTCGACGAGGTGTTTAGCAGCATCGTCAGGCACGGACAGCACCCCAGAGTCTACAGCGACACATACATCATGCTCGAGCAAATGGGCCACAGGCTCGACCGCGAGAGTGAGCGCCTCTTCTCCATGGCACAACGCCAGGGCTTGGAAGGGGAGGACATCACACGCTTTATAGAGAAGAGAATAGACGTGTGCAACATGCTGCGCACAAGCGCACCGCTCTGGGACGGAGGCTACGTGGTGTGCGGAATGACAGGCAGTGGGGAGATGTTCTGTATGCGTGACCCTTGGGGCATCCGTCCAGCGTTTTGGTACAAGGACGACGAGGTGGTGGTGGTGGCCAGCGAGAGACCTGTCATCCAGACCGTGTTCGACCTTGAGACGCACCAGATAGGCGAGCTGCAGCCCGGGCAGGCGCTCAGCGTGAGACAGAACGGCGAGATCAGTTTCCAGCAGATCATCAAGGCGGAGGAGAAGAGAGCCTGCAGCTTCGAGCGGATATATTTCAGCAGGGGCAGCGACAGGGACATCTACAAGGAGCGCAAGGCGCTGGGCGAACAGCTGACGGAGCGCATCACGGAGTCTGTGGGCGGCGACATAATGCACACGGTGTTCTCCTTCATCCCCAACACGGCCGAGGTGGCTTTCTACGGCATGCTCACGGGCTTCAAGAAGCAGATGAACCGCCAGAAGGTGAAACAGATATACGAGCTTGTGCAGGACCACCAGCCCACGCTCGACGAGATAAACCGCATCATTGGCGGGCAGTACGTCAGAAGCGAGAAGGTGGCACTGAAGGACATTAAGCTGCGGACTTTCATAACAGAGGGAGCCAGCCGCAACGACCTTGCCACCCACGTCTACGACATCACCTACGGCAGCCTGGAGCCCTACGTGGACAACCTCGTGATTATTGACGACAGCATCGTGCGCGGCACCACACTTAAGGAGAGCATCATACGCATCCTCGACCGCTTGCACCCAAGGAAAATTGTGCTCGTAAGCAGTTGCCCGCAGGTGCGCTACCCAGATTACTACGGAATCGACATGGCACGCATGGAAGAGTTCATTGCCTTCCGCGCCGCCATCGAGCTGCTGAAAGACACCGACAGAAGAGACATCATCGACGAGGTGTACAGCCTCTGCAAACGCGATATGGATCTTCCGCGCCAGCTCGAGAGGGTGAACCACGTGAAGGCAGTGTACGAGCCGTTCACCGACGAAGAGATCTCACGCAAAATGGTGGAGATGCTGCGCCCGAAAGGCGTGACAACGCCAATTGACATCGTGTACCAGAGCCTCGAGGGGCTGCACCGCGCCTGCCCCGACTTCAAGGGCGACTGGTATTTCAGCGGAGATTATCCCACGCCTGGCGGACTGAAGCTGCTCTGCCACGCGTTCGTCAACTACTACGAACAGATATATTCAAAATAGATGAAAGCTACTCTTAGACTTCAGGACGGCACTGAGTTCCGGGGCGAGAGCTTCGGCCAAGAAAGCTCCGTGGCCGGTGAGGTGGTGTTCAACACGGCGATGACGGGCTACCCCGAGAGCCTCACCGACCCCTCGTACGCCGGGCAGATAATGGTGCTGACATATCCGCTCATAGGCAACTATGGCGTGCCTCCCTTCACCATAGAGAATAACGGCATTGCCACCTTCATGGAGAGCGACAGGATATACGTCCGCGGGCTTGTCGTCGGCGACTACAGCGAGGAGTTCAGCCACTGGAACGCCACGGAGAGCCTTGCCTCGTGGCTAAGGCGTGAGCATATCCCCGCAATCTCTGGCATCGACACACGCCAGCTCACCAAGGTTTTGCGAGAACACGGGGTGATGATGGGCAGCATCGTGATGGAGGGCGACGCTGCCCCGGCAGAGGCTGAGTATGAGGGCGTCAACTTCGTCTCGCAAGTGTCGTGCAAGGAAGTCATCACATATCAACCTCTGTCCGAGCCTCTCGGCAAGAAAGTGGTGCTTGTAGACTGCGGCGTGAAGAACAACATCATACGCTGCCTCCTCAGGCGTGGCGTGGAGGTGGTGAGAGTGCCGTGGGACTACGACTTCAACCAGCTTAGGTTTGACGCTCTCTTCCTTGCGAACGGGCCAGGAGACCCCGACACCTGCGAGCAAACTGTTAAGCATATATGCAAATTTCTTGCGACAAATCCCGTGCGCCCTTGCATGGGAATCTGTATGGGTAACCAGCTTTTGGCGAAAGCCTCGGGAGCTTCCATCTACAAGCTTAAGTACGGACACCGAAGCCATAACCAGCCAGTGAGGCAAGAAGGAACGAACGTCTGCTTCATCACCACGCAGAACCACGGTTACGCCGTGGACGCCTCAACCCTCGGCAAGGGATGGGAGCCGCTCTTCACCAACATGAACGACGGCAGCAACGAAGGGATACGCCACAAAGAACTGCCCTGGTTCTCAGCTCAGTTCCACCCGGAGGCTTGCGCGGGCCCAGTTGACACCGAGTTCCTCTTCGACCGTTTTATTGAATATCTCACACGCTAAACCCCTAATAACGACTATGATAAACCCAGACATAAAGAAAGTGCTGCTGCTCGGCTCGGGAGCACTGAAGATAGGCGAGGCGGGTGAGTTCGACTACTCTGGCTCGCAGGCACTGAAGGCCCTTAGGGAAGAGGGCGTGGAGACTGTGCTCATCAACCCGAACATAGCCACGGTGCAGACATCCGACGGTGTGGCTGACCAGATATACTTCCTGCCCGTGATGCCATGGTTCGTGGAGCGGGTCATAGAGAA
>JAJPZF010000033.1 GCA_021204545.1 Prevotellaceae bacterium | reverse complement strand
GTATTACCTGTTTGCCCAAAGGGGTATTACCTGTTTGCCCAAAGGGGTATTACCTCTTTGGCGGCGTTTTCTTGTCATTTTAGGCGGAAAGCTTTAACTTCGCGCCTCGACAACAGGTACACGATATGAAGAACAGACTAAGAAGTGACGTTTGCACGAGGGGCAGACGCATGGCGGGGGCAAGAGCCCTGTGGGTGGCTAACGGAATGAAGAGGGAGCAGCTGGGCAAGCCCATAGTGGCCATTGCCAACAGCTTCACGCAGTTCGTCCCCGGTCACACCCACCTGCACGAGGCTGGGCAGATAGTGAAGCGCGAGATAGAGAGCCTTGGCTGCTACGCCGCCGAGTTCAACACCATAGCCATAGACGACGGCATAGCGATGGGGCACGACGGGATGCTCTACTCCCTGCCCAGCCGTGACATCATAGCCGACTCGGTGGAGTATATGGTGAACGCCCACAAGGCGGACGCCTTGGTGTGCATCTCCAACTGCGACAAGATAACGCCGGGCATGCTGATGGCTGCCATGAGGCTCAACATACCCACCGTCTTCGTGAGCGGCGGCCCGATGGAGGCGGGAGTGTACAGGGGCGAGAACATAGACCTGATAACGGCGATGATAAAGGGCGGCGACGAGACGGTGAGCGACGAGGAGCTCGCCATAATAGAGAACACTGCATGTCCTGGCTGCGGCTGCTGCTCGGGGATGTTCACAGCCAACAGCATGAACTGCCTCACCGAGGCTATAGGCATGTCCCTCCCTGGCAATGGCACTATACTGGCGACGCACGTGAACCGTGTCCGCCTCTTCCGTGACGCGGCAAGGCTGATAGTGAAGAACGCTCTTGCTTACTACGAGAAGGGGGACGAGAGCGTGCTGCCCCGCAGCATAGCGACACGCCAAGCGTTCCTCAACGCCATGACCCTCGACATAGCGATGGGGGCAAGCACCAATACTGTGCTGCACCTGCTTGCAGTGGCGCAGGAGGCGGAGGTGGACTTCACCATGGCGGACATTGACAGGCTGAGCCGCCGCACGCCCTTCCTCTGCAAGCTCGCACCGAACAGCCAACGTTACAGCGTGCAGGAGTGTGGCAGGGCAGGCGGCATGCTTAACCTGCTGGGCGAGCTTCAGAAGGGAGGACTGATAGACACAAGCGTAAGGCGCGTGAACGGGGCTACACTCGGGGAGGACATCGAGAAGTACAGCATACTCAAGGAGACCGTCGACCCCGAGGCAAGGCGCATCTTCAGTAGTGCTCCAGGGGGAAGGTTCTGTAATGAGCTGGGCAAGCAGAGCAACAGCTACGACACGCTCGACACCGACCGCCAGGCGGGCTGTATAAGAGACATAGAACACGCCTACACACGTGACGGCGGCATGGCAGTGCTCTTCGGCAACATAGCCAAGGACGGCTGCGTGGTGAAGACGGCAGGCGTGGACGAGAGCATCTGGCGGTTCTCCGGGCCCGCAGTGGTGTTCGACTCTCAGGAGGACGCCTGCGAGGGGATACTGGGAGGCAAGGTAAAAGCGGGCGACGTGGTGGTCATAACCCACGAGGGACCCAAGGGCGGACCAGGCATGCAGGAGATGCTCTACCCGACGAGCTACATCAAGAGCCGCCACCTGGGCAAGGAGTGCGCACTCATCACCGACGGGCGCTTCAGTGGAGGCACAAGCGGCCTCTCTATAGGGCATATAAGCCCCGAGGCAGCAAGCGGTGGCGCTGTGGGCAAGATAGTGGACGGGGACATCATTGACATTGACATACCTAACCGAAGCATCAACGCGCGCCTCACGGAAGAGGAGCTGGAGGCACGCCCCATGCGCCCCTTAAGGAGGCAGAGAACCGTGAGCAAGGCGCTGAGGGCTTACGCCCAGAGCGTGGCCTCAGCCGACAAGGGCGGGGTGAGGATTATAGACTAAGCGGGCGACTATGAGCGAGAGGATAACGGGCGCTGAGGCGCTGATGAGAAGTCTGGAGCACCAAGGGGTGGACGTGATGTTCGGCTACCCTGGCGGGGCTATCATGCCTACCTACGACGCACTCTACGACCACCAGAAGACCCTTAACCACATACTCGTGAGGCACGAGCAGGGCGCTGTGCACGCCGCCCAAGGCTACGCACGCGTGAGCGGCAAGGTGGGCTGTGCGATGGTGACGAGCGGACCTGGGGCTATGAACACGGTGACGGGCATAGCCGACGCCATGATGGACAGCACCCCCGTGGTTGTCATCTGCGGGCAGGTGGGAGCCTCGCAGCTGGGGACTGACGCCTTCCAGGAGGTGGACGTGATAGGCGTGACGCAGCCCATAACGAAGTGGGCGTTCCAGATACGGCGGGCGGAGGACGTGGCATGGGCAGTAAGCCGAGCCTTCTTCGTGGCGAGCAGCGGCAGGCCAGGCCCCGTGGTGCTTGACTTCGCCAAGAACGCACAGACGGGCTTGGTGGACTACGAGCCGGCGAGCGTGGACTTCATACGCAGCTACGTGCCTTACCCCGAGCCTAAGGAGGGCAGCATAGAGGCTGCCGCCAAGATGATAAACGACAGCGTGAAGCCCTTCGTCCTGGTGGGCCAGGGCGTTGAGCTGGCTGGAGCGAGGGAGGAGCTGAGAGCTTTCCTCGAGAAGGCAGAGCTTCCTGCGGGCTGCACGCTGCTTGGACTGAGCGCCTTGCCGTCTGACCATCCGCTCAACATGGGCATGCTCGGTATGCACGGCAACCTCGGTCCTAACGTGATGACCAACCAGTGCGACCTGCTCATAGCCATCGGCATGCGCTTCGACGACCGTGTGACCAGCGACACCCGGACCTACGCCAAGCAAGCAAAGGTGCTGCACTTCGACATAGACCAGAGCGAGATAGGCAAGAACGTGAAGGCGGACCTGGCAGTGCTGGGAGACTGCAAGCGCACCCTCCGCGAGGTGACCAAGCTGATACGCCCCGCCACACACAAGGCGTGGATAGCTGGCTTCGAGCCGTACAGGGAGAAGGAGCGGAACATGGTGATAGAGCCTGCCATACACCCTCAGGAGGGACCCCTGCTTATGGGCGAGGTGGTGAACGAGGTGAGCGAGCAGACGGGAGGCGAGGCAGTGCTTGTGACCGACGTCGGGCAGAACCAGATGTTCGCCTGCCGCTACTTCAAGTTCACACGGGGGCGCTCCG
>JAJPZF010000216.1 GCA_021204545.1 Prevotellaceae bacterium | reverse complement strand
GGGCAGGTGTGCGCGAAGATACGCTCCTTCCGCAAGCCCGAGCCGTACAAGGGCAAGGGTATCCTGTTTGTGGGCGAGAAGATACGCAGGAAGTCCGGCAAGTCAGCAAGCGCCAAGTAAACATCAAAATGTCAAGGTCATGAGAACTAAGATAGACAGAAGGACGAGAATCAAGTTCAGAATCAGGAAGAAGATAAGAGGCACCGCCGAGCGCCCCCGCATGAGCGTGTTCCGCAGCAACAAGCAGATATACGTTCAGCTTGTCAACGACGAGACCGGCACCACGCTGCTGGCGGCGTCTTCCCTGGGAATGGATGTCAAGCCAAAGACGGAACAAGCCGCCAAGGTGGGCGAGCTGATTGCGAAGAAGGCTCTCGAGTCGGGCATCACGACGGTAGTCTTCGACCGCAACGGCTATCTTTATCACGGGCGCGTGAAGCGGGTGGCAGACGCCGCCCGCAACGGAGGACTTAAATTTTAAGGGATTATGGCGATTAGCAAAGTTAAGATCAACAGCGACATAGAGTTAAAGGACAGGCTGGTTGCCGTCAACCGCGTCACGAAAGTAACAAAGGGCGGCCGCACGTTCACGTTCAGCGCCATAGTGGTTGTGGGCAACGAGAACGGCATCATCGGCTGGGGCCTGGGCAAGGCAGGCGAGGTGACCGCCGCCATAGCCAAGGGCACCGAGGCGGCGAAGAAGAACCTGGTGAAGGTGGCCATAGTGAACGGCACGGTGCCCCACGAGGTGTTCGCCAAGTTCGGCGGCGCGAAGGTGCTGATCATGCCCGCCTCGGCAGGTACTGGAGTAGTGGCTGGCGGCGCGATGCGCGCTGTTCTTGACAGCGTGGGCGTGAGAGACGTGCTGGCCAAGTCGAAAGGCTCGTCCAACCCTCACAACCTCGTCAAGGCAACCATCGCGGCCCTGTCCCAGATGCGCGACGCCAAGATGGTGGCCCGTCAGCGCGGCATAACGATCGAGAAAGTGTTCAGAGGATAAAGACGGAGGACAAGAATATGGCAACAATCAGGGTACAGCAAGTGAGAAGCCGCATACACGCCCCACATGTGCAGAAGGACACGTTAGACACGCTGGGGCTGAGGAAGATGAACCACATCGTGGAGATCGAGGACACCCCCTCCAACCGCGGCCTGATACGTACCGTTCACCACCTGGTGAAGGTGCTGGACTAGAGTTACAAATCAATTATCTAACACGACAAGAAGACATGAAACTGAATAATTTGAGGCCCGCGCCCGGCTCGACACACTCCCGCCGCCGCTTAGGCCGCGGCCCGGGCTCAGGCCTGGGAGGCACCTCCACACGCGGGCACAAAGGAGCCAAGGCACGCTCCGGCTACAAGAGGAAGATAGGTTTTGAGGGCGGACAGATGCCACTGCAGCGCCGTCTGCCCAAGTTCGGGTTCAAGAACATAAACCGCATCTCCTATGCCCCCGTGAACCTCTCCGCCCTTCAGGAGATGGCCGACAAGGGGATAGTCACCATCGGCGTCGACGAGATGGTTGCGGCAGGGAAGGTGAGGCGCGGCAAGCTGGTGAAAGTCCTGGGCAAGGGACAGCTGACAGCTAAGGTAGACGTCACCGCCCACGCTTTCTCCGCCACGGCCGAGGCCGCCATCCAGAGTGCGGGCGGAAGCGTGACAAAACTTTAGTGCTAAATGAAGAAATTCATAAAGACAATCAGAAACATCTGGGCGATAGAGGACCTGCGCACACGCATCCTCATCACTCTGGGCTTCGCCGCCATCTACCGCTTCGGCTCCTTCATCGTGCTTCCGGGCATAGAGCCTGAGCAGCTGACAGCCCTGCGCCAGCAGACGAGCGAAGGCCTGATGTCGCTCCTGAACATGTTCTCAGGAGGCGCGTTCTCCAACGCCTCAATCTTCGCGCTGGGCATAATGCCTTACATCTCCGCCTCCATTGTCGTGCAGCTGCTGGCGGTTGCCGTGCCCTACTTCCAGAAGATGCAGCGAGAGGGCGAGAGCGGAAGGCGCAAGATCAACCAGTATACCCGTTACCTGACCATCGTCGTCCTGCTTTTCCAGGGCCCGTTCTACCTGATGAACCTTCACGTGCAGGCCGCCGGGGCCATAAAGACAGACTGGACGCTTTTCCTCGTCTCCTCCACCATCATCCTCGCGGCCGGCAGCATGTTCGTGCTCTGGCTCGGTGAGCGCATCACGGACCGCGGCATAGGCAACGGCGTCTCGCTCATCATCATGCTGGGCATCATAGCCCGCCTGCCGCAGGCTTTCGGACAGGAGCTTGTGTCGCGCTTCACGGCGCTCACTGGCGGCGGACTGGTGATGTTCCTCATAGAGATAATACTGCTGTTCGCCGTGGTGCTCGCCTCCATACTGCTGGTGCAGGGCACCCGCAAGGTGCCTGTGCAGTACGCCCAGCGCATGGTAAAGGGGCAGAAGATAGGCGGGGCGCGCCAATACATCCCGCTGAAGCTCTTCGCGGCCAACGTGATGCCCATCATCTTCGCGCAGGCCATCATGTTCATACCGGCCACGCTGGTGGGCTTCTTCTCCAACGGGGCGGCCTCCACAGGCTTCGCCATGCTCCTTAGCGACTACGCGAGCCTTCCCTACAACCTGCTGTTCGCCATCCTTATCATAGCCTTCACGTATTTCTACACGGCAATCACGATGAACCCTGTGCAGATGGCCGAGGACATCAAGCGTAACAACGGCTTCATCCCGGGTGTCCGCCCTGGCAAGGACACGGCGAACTACCTGGACGACATAATGTCCCACATCACACTTCCGGGGTCAATCTTCCTCGCCATCATAGCATGCATGCCAGCCTTCGCCGGCTTGCTCAACGTGCAGCAGGCGTTCGCCCACTTCTTCGGCGGGACATCCCTGCTGATACTCGTGGGCGTCGTGCTCGACACACTGCAACAGATAGAGAGCCACCTGCTTATGCGCCACTACGACGGGCTGCTAAGCTCTGGCAGGCTGCACGGCCGCGGCGGAGTGTCCGCCTATTAGTCGGACTATGAGGATATTCCTGAAGACAGAGGAGGAGATAGAACTGATGAGAGCAGCCAACCTGCTGGTGGGCGAGACCTTGGCAGAGATAGGTAAAGCCATTAAGCCGGGCGTGACGACACAGCAACTCGACAAGATAGCGGAGGAATACATCATGGACCACGGAGCCACACCCACTTTCAAGGGGTTCCCCAACCCCTACGGCGGCCCGTTCCCGGCCTCCATCTGCGCCTCCGTGAACGACGAGGTGATACACGGCATACCCGGCGAGCGCGAGCTGCAGGACGGGGACATAATCTCTGTTGACTGCGGTGTGCTGCTCAACGGCTTCAACGGCGATTCCTGCTACACTTTCTGCGTGGGCGAGGTCGCGGCCGACGTGAGGAAACTCGTGGAGACCACGAAAGAGGCGCTCTACATCGGCATCGAGGCGGCTCAGCCCGGCAGGCGAATCGGAGACATCGGGTACGCCGTGCAGCGTCACTGCGAGCAGAAAGGCTACGGCGTGGTGCGCGAGTTCACAGGCCACGGCATCGGCAAGGACATGCACGAAGACCCCGCTGTGCCGAACTACGGCCACCGCGGCGGGGGCAAGCAGATAAAGAGCGGCCTGTGCATAGCCATAGAGCCGATGATAACGCAAGGCAGCCCCCAGATAGTGCTTATGCCCGACCGCTGGACAGTGAAGACCAAAGACCACAAGCCCGCGGCTCACTTCGAGCATACGGTGGCGATACACCGGGGCAAAGTAGACATCCTCTCGTCCTTCAGGGGAATAGAAGAGAAATAGAGCATCGAAAGTATGGCTAAGCAATCGGCTATAGAGCAAGACGGAGTGATCGTAGAGTCGCTGTCGAACGCCATGTTCCACGTAGAGCTGGAGAACGGGCACGAGATAACGGCGCATATCTCAGGCAAGATGAGGATGCACTACATCAAGATACTGCCCGGCGACAAGGTGAGGGTCGAGATGAGCCCCTACGACCTCTCGAAAGGGCGCATAGTGTTCAGATACAAATAAAACAAGACTTCGATAATGAAAACAAGAGCTTCTCTTAAGAAACGCACGCCCGACTGCCAGATAGTTCGCCGCAAGGGGCGTCTGTATGTGATTAACAAGAAGAACCCCAGGTTCAAGACACGTCAGGGTTGACCAAGTTACAGGAAAGAAACATTTGATATATGGCAATAAGAATTGTTGGTGTCGACCTGCCCCAGAACAAGAGGGGTGAGATCGCTTTGACCTACATCTTCGGATTGGGTCGCAGTAGCGCGGGCAAGATATTGGACAAGGCTGGCGTGAACCGTGACAAGAAAGTGACCGAGTGGACGGACGAGGAGGCGGCAAAGATCCGCGAGGTCATCGCCGCCGGCTACAAGGTGGAGGGCGACCTTCGCACCGAGATAACCATGAACATCAAGCGCCTGATGGACATAGGTTGCTACAGGGGCATACGCCACCGCAACGGGCTGCCCGTGCGCGGACAAAGCACGAAGAACAACGCGAGGACACGCAAGGGCAAGAAGAAGACCGTGGCAAACAAGAAGAAGGCTACTAAATAACAATCAGACATGGCAAAGAAAACCGTAGCAGCAAAGAAGAGAGTGGTGAAGGTGGGCCAGCAGGGCCAGCTTCACGTCCACAGCTCCTTCAACAACATTATCGTGACTTTGGCCAACAGCGAGGGGCAGGTGATCTCTTGGTCTTCAGCAGGCAAGATGGGCTTCCGCGGCTCTAAGAAGAACACCCCCTACGCCGCTCAGATGGCAGCTCAGGACTGCGCCAAGGTGGCATACGACCTTGGGCTGAGGAAGGTGAAGGCATACGTCAAGGGCCCGGGCAACGGGCGCGAGTCGGCCATACGCACCATCCACGGGGCAGGCATAGAGGTGGTGGAGATCATAGACGTCACCCCGCTGCCGCACAACGGCTGCCGCCCCCCGAAGAGAAGAAGAGTGTAATCCATAAGAATAGCGTCGGGGCGCAACCGCTGAGACAGGGCAAGTTCCGCCTAAGTTGTTGCAGGCACTAAGCCCCCTGACGAGCTTGAAACAAAACAAACAACACAAATATGGCAAGGTATATAGGACCCAAATCAAGAATCGACCGCCGTTTCGGCGAGACTATCTTAGGCTCTGACAAGGTGCGAGCCCGCAGGAACTTTCCCCCCGGGCAGCACGGCAACAACCGCCGCCGCAAGACCTCCGAGTATGGCATCATGCTCGCCGAGAAGCAGAAAGCGAAGTATACCTACGGCGTCCTGGAGAAGCAGTTCCGCAACATGTTCGAGAAGGCTGCGCGCACGAACGGCGTGACCGGCGAGATACTGCTGCAGAACCTCGAGGCAAGGCTCGACAACGTGGTGTTCCGCATGGGCATAGCCCCCACTCGGCGCGCCGCGAGGCAGCTTGTCAACCACCGCCACATCACGGTGGACGGCAAGGTTGTGGGCATACCCTCCTACTCCGTTGCCCCCGGGCAGATAGTGGGCGTGAGGGAGCGCTCGAAGAGCCTGGAGGTCGTGCAGAACGCCCTCGCCGGCTTCAACCACAGCAAGTACCCCTGGATAGAGTGGGACGACAGCTCGAAGACAGGCAAGTACCTGCACAAGCCCGAGCGTGCTGACATACCCGAGACAATAAAGGAGCAGTTGATAGTTGAGTTATATTCTAAATAAGGACTTGAGGATGGCGATATTAGCATTTCAGAGACCTGACAAGGTCATAATGTTGGAGGCGAATGACAAGTACGGCAAGTTCGAGTTCCGCCCCCTTGAGGGTGGCTTCGGTACTACCGTGGGTAATGCTTTGCGCCGTATTCTTCTCTCGTCTTTAGAGGGGTATGCCATCAACACCGTGACCATCCAGGGCGTCGAGCACGAGTTCGCCTCGATACCCGGCGTGAAGGAGGATGTCACGAACATAATACTGAACCTGAAGCAGGTGCGCTTCAAGCACCTGGCCGAGGAGTTCGAGCCGGAGAGGGTGAGCCTCACGGTGGAGAACACCACCGTGTTCAGGGCCGGTGAGTTCAACAAGTACCTCAACGGCTTCGAGGTGCTCAACCCCGAGCTTGTCATCTGCAACATGGACCCCAAGGCTTCCGTGCAGATGGACATCACCATCTGCAAGGGCAGGGGCTACGTGCCTGCCGACGAGAACCGCGAGTACTGCACGGAGATCAACCAGATACCCATCGACTCCATCTACACGCCGATAAGGAACGTCAGGTACACGGTGGACGACTTCCGCGTGGAGCAGAAGACGGACTACGAGAAGCTCGTCATAGAGATAACCACCGACGGCTCCATCCACCCCAAGGAGGCTCTGAAGGAGGCGGCGAGGATACTCATCTACCACTTCATGCTCTTCTCCGACGAGAACATCACCGTGCAGAACACCAGGGAGGAAAGCCCCGAGGAGTTCGACGAGGAGGCGCTGCACATGCGCCAGCTGCTGAAGACGCGCCTCGTCGACCTCGACCTGAGCGTCCGCGCCCTCAACTGCCTCAAGGCGGCCAACGTCGACACGCTGGGCGACCTCGTGCAGTTCAACAAGAGCGACCTCCTCAAGTTCCGCAACTTCGGCAAGAAGTCCCTCACCGAGCTCGACGACCTGCTGGAGAGCATGAAGCTCAGCTTCGGCACGGACATAAGCAAGTACAAATTAGACAAAGACTAACACACAGCAATGAGACACAACAATAAGTTCAACCACCTCAACCGCACAGCCTCCCACCGCCACGCTATGCTCAGCAACATGGCCACCTCCCTCATCATGCACAAGCGCATCAACACGACGCTGGCGAAGGCGAAGGCCCTGAGGAAGTACGTGGAGCCGCTCATCACCAAGTCGAAGCTCGACACGACGCACTCCCGCCGCACCGTCTTCAGCTACCTCCGGAACAAGTACGCCGTCACCGAGCTCTTCCAGATCATCTCCGGGAAGATAGCCGACCGCCCCGGCGGGTACACACGCATAATAAAGACTGGCTTCCGCCACGGCGACAACGCAAAGATGTGCTTCATCGAGCTCGTCGACTTCGACGAGAACATGGCTAAGACCGCCAAGAAGACCCGCCGCGCGCGCCGCTCCAAGAAGGCCGCACAGGCTGAGGCGGCCCCAACGGCTGCCGAGGCGAGCCAGGAGCCTAAGGCGGAAGAGACGGCGGACACTGCCGAGCCGCAGGCGTGACATAAGCTAATATTCAGCGGCACATAAGGCGAGAGCCACCCGCCCCACAAGCAGGGCGGGTGGCTCTCGCCCGTTATGCGCCGCCGCGGCCCTGTAGCAACCCGCCGCAATAACCCCCAGTGACCCATTTGTGGTGTTCTGTAGAGAGTTCCATTGCCGCAACGTATCTCTAAAATAGTTGAGCTCTGCGCCTGTTTTTCTTGATAAAGACAATAGCAATTCTTACCTTAGCTCGTAAGAACAGCTCTTATACGTGATGAGTTATACCCTTATACCTAAGTATGTCAGCGTTATTTTATCAGCCTTTTCCCGTCTGTTCCGCCACTCCAGTCCGCAAAACATTCCAGAGGAGGCACTTTTCACCGAAGTGACCGAGACAGAGATGGTAGAGGGCATAGAAGACGAATACAAGGTTGTTTACAGCAAGGATGGAAAGCGGTTAATGAAATGCCGGGATAGCCTTCTTGATGGATATACTGTCAAAGAGGGAACGAGGGTGATCTGTGATAAGGCGTTTCAATTCTGTGAGAGCTTGACAAGTATACAACTGCCAAATAGTTTGACCTCTATTGGTGATCTGTCGTTTGATGGGTGCAGGAAGCTGACAAGCATACAACTGCCAGACGGTCTGGCTTTTATCGGGAAGGAGGCATTTAGAGAATGCTCGAGCCTTAATAGAATGGAACTTCCAGACGGCCTGATCTCTATAGGGAATTTAGCGTTTTGTGACTGCGAGAGCTTAACAAGCATACAACTGCCAGCAAGTCTTCGTGAAATACAAGACAATCCGTTTGACAGTAGCTGCATCATGAGCATAACAAGCGAATCCCCCAACTTCAAAGTAAATGGCTATTTGTTAATGGAGGGTACAAAGGTAGTTGCTGCCTTCGGCAAAAAAGCGACGTATACAGTTCCTGACTATGTCACTTCTATCGGATGCTGGGCGTTTTCCTACTGCGAGAACCTAACAAGCATAAAACTGCCTGACGGTCTCACTGCTGTCGGGGATTGGGCGTTTGGGGGGTGTGAGAACCTGACAAGCATTAAACTATCAGGTATGCTGACTTCCATCGGTGATAGTGCTTTCTGGGAGTGCTTGAGTTTAACAAGCATAGAGTTTCCTGACAGTCTTACCTCTATCGGAGACGATGCGTTTTACAAGTGTGAGAGCTTGACAAGCATTCAACTGCCTGCCAGACTCACTTCTATCAAAGATCGAGTCTTTTCGTGTTGTCAGAGTCTGACAAATATACAACTGCCCGATAAACTAACTTCTATCGGCGAAGGGGCGTTTCTGGGGTGCAAGAGCCTGACAAGCATAAAACTGCCTGCAAGCCTTAGGGAAATAAAGTCCAATCCTTTCGTCTATTGCAATAACATCATAAATATCACGAGCGAATCTCCCAGCTTTCAAGTGGTCGGTTTTTTGTTGATAGAGGAAACAAAGGTAATAGCTGCTTTTGGTAACAAAGCAACATACATAGTCCCTGACTATGTAACGTCTATTGGGGAGAGGGCTTTTTCTTGTTGTGAGAGTCTGACAAACATACAACTGTCCGATAAACTAACTTCTATCGGGGAAGGGGCGTTTCGGGGGTGCAAGAACCTGACAAGTATAAAACTGCCAGAAGGAATCACGTCCATCAGACCCAGGGTATTTTACGAGTGTTCGAGCCTAACAACCATAAAACTACCAGGTTACCTGAGCACTATCGAAGATTGGGCATTTTTTGGGTGTCTGGATTTAACAAACATAATGTTACCAGACTGGCTGGTTTCAATAGGATATTCAGCCTTTCGGGGATGCAAGAGCTTAACAGGTATGGTATTTCCAAGCAGCCTGACTTCTATTGAAATTTGGGCGTTTAGGGACTGTGTGAGCCTGACAAGAATAGAATTGCCAGACGGATTCATTTCTATCGGCAGTGCGGCATTTGAGGGGTGTTCGAAACTATCAATCATACAACTGCCAGACGAACTCACTTCTATCGGATATGGAGCGTTTGAAAGGTGCTACAACTTAGAGGAAATTCGCATCAAATGCTCTCCCGGTGCGGATAAGGAGGCTGTAAGGCGGAAATATGAGCAATTGTTCAGTGGTTATTACGACATAATCATATTGGAATGATATACGGACGGGAACAATCGAAGCCAGCTTGAGAACCTGTGTAAGGAGTTCCCCCATAGCTGGGATAATTGATGTGGCGAGCCTGACGGGTGAACACTGAGAAGACTCCGACAGATTCACAGCCACAAGGTTTTTGATCACGCTATAAGAGAGCCGTGACTATTGTCTCTACCCTTTAAACACGCCCTAATAAGGAGGTGTCCCGCGGCGGTATGACAGGCGTGAAAGCGAGTAGCCCCCGGCCGCGATGCCGAGGGCTACTCTGTGTGGCGTAACCCGCTTGGGGCTCGAACCCAAGACCCCCTCATTAAAAGTGAGGTGCTCTACCAACTGAGCTAGCGAGTCAACCGCTTAATCAACGCTCCCCCAGGGGGAAGCGCGGGTGCAAAGGTAGTGAAAGATGCTCCCCCGGGCAAGGGAAGGGCTGTTTATTTCTCCCCGGCAGGAGGGGCGGCCTCGTCGTGCAGGACGTAGCGCTTGTAGTAGCTGAGGCAGAGCGTGGTCAAGGGCAGGGCGATGATCAGCCCAATCAGCCCCATGAGCGAGCCCCAGACGGAGAGGCTCAGGAGGATGACCGCAGGGCGCAAGCCCATGGCCTTGCCCATTATCTTGGGCGTGAGAAGGAAGTCCTGTATCGTCTGCACCACGGCGAAGACCACCAGGCACCATAGCATGGTAAGCCAGAAGCTCTGCCCCGTCTCCACGTGCTTCATGAGGGCGCACAGGATGGTGGGCACGAAGCCGATGAGCTGAAGGTATGGCACAAGGTTAAGCAGCCCTATGAACAGCCCCAGCACAATGCCCATGGGCAGCCCCACGAGGGCGAAGCCTATGGCGAAGAGAATGCCCACCGAGAGGGCTATGAGCGACTGCCCGCGGAAGTACTTGTTCATGCCCTCCGTCACGTCCTCCGAGAGCTGGCGGCAGAAGTCCCTGCGCTTCTCAGGCACAAGACGGAGCCAGCCGTCGGCAATCTTCTCGTAGTCCATGAGGATGAAGAAGAGGTAGAGGAAGATGATGCACAGCCCCACCAGCCCCACGAGGAAGCCCACGGTCTGGCAGACGAGGTTCCAGAGCTGCGTGAGGGCAAGCCCCAGGGCCTGCTGCACCTCGCCCAGCTTTATGAGCTCCGTCAGGCTGTTCCGCTCGAAGTATCTTGTCACAACGTCCGTCACCCTATCGGCTATCTGCGTGTCCCCAAGGTACTGCCCCGCCAAGGAGGTGAGGAAGTCGGTGGCCTTGGCCAGCTCGTCCACCGTCGGGGGGATGACCACCCAGAGTATCCCCCCTATGACGGCAAGCACCAGCACGAGAGCTACCACAATGCTAAGCGCGCGGAAGCGCAGGCGGCAGCGGTACTGCAGGAAGCGCACCAGGGGGTAGAGCATGTAAGCCACTATCCAGGCTATGACGAAGGGCAGCAGTACGGAGCGCAGGTACCTGACAAGGAAGACCGCCCCCACGATGATGGCAAGGGTGGTGAGCTGGCGGATGAAGCTGTCGAACGTTATCCTCTTCTCGAACATCGGTCTAAAGCTGCAGGTGCGCAAAAGTAGCGATAATGAGCGAAAGCGCCTACTCCCGAGGGCTAAAATGCCCCGTCACTGGCAAATAAAGGGGCTAATCCTTCCTTCCCAAGCATATTATCCCTACTTTTGCCCCAAGCCAAAGACGAGAGAGACCACATGGGGACGCTGTACCTTGTGCCCACGCCTGTGGGAAACCTTGAGGACATCACCGCAAGAGCCTTGCGGGTGCTGAGGGAGGCAGACATTGTCGTGGCTGAGGACACACGCACGACGGGCATACTGCTCCGCCACTTCGATATACACAACACCCTTCAGGCTCACCACAAGTACAACGAGCACGAGACGGTGAAGGCTCTTGTCCTTCGCCTGCTCCAGGGGGAGACTGTGGCTCTTGCCAGCGACGCAGGCACACCGGGCATAAGCGACCCCGGCTTCCTGCTCGCCCGAGAGGCTATAAGGGCGGGCGTAGAGGTGGTGGCACTGCCCGGGGCGACAGCCTTCGTCCCCGCCCTCGTGAGCAGCGGCCTGCCTTGCGACCGTTTCTGCTTCGAGGGCTTCCTCCCGCCCAAGAAGGGCAGGCAGGCAAGGCTGGAGGCGCTGAGAGAGGAGCAGCGCACGATGGTGTTCTACGAGAGCCCCCGCCGTGTCGTCCGCACCCTCGAGGAGCTTGCCCGGGTGCTCGGGCAAGACAGGCAGGCAAGCGTTGCGAGGGAGATATCGAAGGTGCACGAGGAGTGCGTCAGGGGGACGCTTGAGGAGGTGCTGCTTCACTTCCGGGAGCAAGAGCCGCGGGGCGAGTTCGTCATCGTCGTTGGCGGTCAGCCCAAAGAGAGACTAAAGCAAACAAGTATAAAGGAGCAATGAAGAAGACATTACTATTCACCGTATGCCTGCTGGCGCTCGCCGCATGCAACAAGCAGGGCAAAGGCACAAAGGAGGCAGGGCAGGAGCGTGACTCCCTCCTTCAGGTAATCGGGCAGAAGGACAGCGAGACGGACGAGCTCGTAGCCACCATCAACGAGATACTTGAGG
Source organism: Prevotellaceae bacterium (assembly GCA_021204545.1). Lineage (GTDB taxonomy): Bacteria > Bacteroidota > Bacteroidia > Bacteroidales > Bacteroidaceae > Physcousia. Next base: position 1,512 of record JAJPZF010000216.1, on the reverse strand, counting down.
GCTTCGACAGGATCAACAAGGCAGAGGGGCGTGTCACCGTCACCGACGCTGACCCCGAGGCTGCCTCGACACGCGAGACCATAAGGGAGAACATGGCTTACATCGAGGAGGCTATGAGCAAGAACCGGGAGCTGATAGCCCAGCTCGAGCAGAAGCTCAGGACAAGCGGCTCGAACGTTAGCTCCCTGCAGACGACGCTCAGCAACTTCCGCCAAGAGCTTCAGGAGAAGGACTCGTGCATACAGGAGCTAAGGGCACAGCTGGTGGAGAAGGACTCCCTCATCTTCTCACAGCAAGAGCAGATAACAGACCTCAGCAGCAACGTCACGGCTCTCACCGAGGAGAACAAACAGAAGACGGAGACCGTAGCCTCGCAGGACAAGGAACTGAACACGGCGTGGTTCGTTTTCGGCACGAAGGCAGAGCTTAAGGAGCAGAAGATACTAACCTCGGGCGACGTGCTCAGGAGCGACGACTTCAACAAGAACTACTTCACGCAGGTGGACATCCGCACGATGAAGGAGATTAACCTCTACAGCAAGAAGGCGGAGGTGCTCACCAGCCACCCCGAAGGCTCTTACACACTAAGGAAGAACTCCAAGGGCGAGTACGTGCTTAACATAACGAACTACAAGAAGTTCTGGAGCGTGAGCAAGTTCCTCGTCATACTCGTCAAGTAGCCCCCTTTGAGCAGAAGAGACTCTTATAACATGTCGAGGTCTGCCACCTCCGCCTCACGTATGCAGGAGGGGCTGGACGGCACGCCAAAAGGCTTCGACCTGCTGCGCCAAGGCCCTGAGACGGCCATCCTCGTCGCCCTCATCACCCCAAGGCAGGACGAGCGGAAGACCAGCGAATACCTCGACGAGCTGGAGTTCCTTGCCGAGACAGCGGGGGCGGAGACGGTGAGACGCTTCACCCAGAGGCTCGACGCTCCCCTCTCAGCCACCTACGTGGGCAAGGGCAAGCTCGAGGAGATACGCTCCTACATCGAGGCTGAGGAGAAGGCGGAGCGGGAGGTGGACATGGCTATCTTCGACGACGAGCTCTCTGCCAAGCAGCTGCGCAACATAGAGGCGGAGCTGAAGATTAAGATACTGGACCGCACCAGCCTTATCCTCGACATCTTCGCCATGAGGGCGCAGACAGCCAACGCCAAGACGCAGGTGGAGCTGGCTCAGCACAAGTATATGCTCCCCCGCCTACAAAGGATGTGGACGCACCTCGAACGCCAAGGCGGGGGAGGCGGCAAGGGAGGCGTGGGCTTGCGTGGTCCTGGCGAGACGCAGCTTGAGATGGACAGGCGCATCATCCTGCAGCGCATTAGCCTGCTCAAGCAAAGGCTTCAGGACATCGACCAGCAGAAGACGACGCAAAGGAGCAACCGCACGGGTATGGTGCGTGTCGCTCTTGTTGGCTACACTAACGTGGGCAAGAGCACGCTGATGAACCTCCTCAGCAAGAGCGAGGTGTTCGCCGAGAACAAGCTCTTCGCCACGCTCGACACCACGG
>JAJPZF010000242.1 GCA_021204545.1 Prevotellaceae bacterium | reverse complement strand
TCGCCAGCTCGTAGTCCCTCTTGTTGTCCACCACTGTCGGCTTGCAGTCCTCCGGCGCGTGTGACATGAATTCCCTGTAGTCCATTCTCTCCTCCTTTTTCGGTTTGGTTCGACTTCGGCGGCGAAGTTACGCCTTTTCCTCTTTCCCCTCCACTCTCGGCGGTTTTTTTCTCCTCCCCGCCCGTGATTTTGCCCACGTCTGTGGTGTTCACTTCCTCCGTGGGGGTCATGTCCTTCCTGTAATTATCCATCCCGGGCATATACCTCGCGCCCTCGTAGAAGGCTTTCAGGTACGGGCGCACAGCGTCGCCCAGGTCCGCTATCATCTTGCGGCAGAAGTCCGTGAAGGACTTGACACCCCTGTCTATGTGCCCCGCCGCAAGCTCCATGCCTATCAAGAGTAGCTCGGGGTCGAAACCCATGTTCGCCTGCCCGAAGAGCTTTTGCCTGAGCCGCTCCTTAAGCTCCTCCATGCGTGCGTCGGAGACGAGTCCCAGCAAGCCCTCGTTCTTCTCCTCTTTCTTTCCTTCCTCTTTCCCGGCTGTGGAGTTGCCGCCCTTTTTTTCTGCCGCCCCCTCCTGCGTCAATGGGCTGGAATGGTCCGAGAGCTTTGCCTCCCCGTTCTGCCTGAGCGCGCCCACGAGGCTCTCGATGTTAACCTGGCTCACGGCTGGCGCGCCGCTTCCTCCCTTCGCCTCGCCCGCCACAGTTTTTTTCTCCCCTTTGCTCTCCTTGTTCCCAGTGGCTGCCTCACCCTTCGCAGGCTTGCCGCCCTGCCCTTGCCTTGTAATGTGCTCCCTGCCCGACGCGTCGTACTCCACTTCTTCCCACGAGCCGTCGGGGTTGTAGTATATTGCCCGCACAATTCTCTCCTTATCGTCGTACCAACGGTGATAGCCTGAGCCGTCCGGCCCGAGGAAGATCTTCTCCTTTCTACGCGGAAACGACATATTCCCATTCAGCGGATAGAACCACGTCTCCACAAAAGCTCCATCTTCTACCGCCTTCCTCAAGTCTTCTTCAATCAGTATTGAGTGGGAAATAACGCCTTTCTGATAGAAGTCCTCACGATGAGATGAAACGAAGTGATTATACACATAGACGTACTGCCCTTTCTCGTCGTATTTTTCAATAGATTTTACAAGCCCGTCCGCACCCTTTGATATTTTCTCGCGCGTACTGCCGTTCTCGTAGTAAACCTGGAAGACGGTGCCATATTTCCCATTATCTACCAGCGTGGCCACCCGGCTCCCGTCCTGACGATACCACGTCTCCACAATGTTATTATAGCCTTCTTCCTTTTTCTCGTACTTCCTCTGCCCGTTCGGATAAATGCTCTCCTCGTTGTCCCGGGCGGTGATTCCGCCCCCGTCTTTCGCACTCTTGAAGTAGTCCCAGCCTGTGGGGTATTCCCGCGAAGGAACTGGCGGTATCGCAGGCTTACTCTCCGTCTGTCTGCTCTCCCCCTCGTTTTCCCCGCCCTTCTCTTGCGTGGTGTTTCCCTTCTCCGTACCTTTGCGCCCAGAAGGAGTGCTTGAAGAGGCAGTCTTCCCCTCTTCACTCGCACCATGAGGGGCGGACGTGGGATTGGTGGCATTCCTTTTTCCTTTTACACTGCGGCTCTTGTCAAAAGAGGTGACCACCCAATTCTTTTTCTCGCCATCATAATCTTTCCGGATGACGAGAATGTAGTTTCCCTTTCTTATTCTGTACGAGCTTTTGCCGTCAGTGATAATATCACCACTCTCAACAATGCCAGACATCACCGCCGCAAGCTCGCCAGTGTCCTTAAAGTCGTGAAGCTCCTTTATGTGTTTCTCCAGTATATGACACAGACCTCCGTTTCTGTCTCCCCACACAAGGTCTATGTCACCTATCTCGTCACGGTGGAACACTCCCAGCAAGTCGCCGCTCTTGTGGCTTAGGAGGAAGTCTATCGCCTCCTTCGCCTTGCCCTTGAACTGGTCGTATATGTCTCCGAACGGGCCCTTGCCTATGGGCTTCGGCTCTTCCGACGGGGTTTCACTTGCGGTCTCCTTCTTCCCGCCTACATCCCCTCGGCCGCCCTCGTCATCTCCTCGCTGAGCGTCGGCAGTCCCTCCGCTCTTCTTCTCTCCTCCTCCCTCCTGAGATCCTCCCTCGCCTCCTTGCTTCCCTTTTTGGCCAGCCTTATTGTCGCCAGCCAGAAGACCAGTTCCCGTTTGTCCATTGTCGTTGTCTGTTTGGTTGTTGTCCTTGCCCAATTTAGTCACTTTCCCCGTGTCGGTCCACTCCTCGGGGTTGTAGTCCACGTCCAGCACCTCCCTCACGGCCTCCGCCAAGGTCATCTTTCCCTTGCGGGGGTCGTCGAGCAGGCTCGTCTGCCCGCTCTGGTTGCCCTGCATCCAGTCGTACATCTCGTCGAAGACGTCGCGGATGTAGTTCCTGTTCTTGGTGGCGAACAGCTCGGTGAGCCTCATGGCGAAGGGGCTGTAGAGCTGTGATCCCGTCTTGCCCGTCTCCATGTCGTACTGGCGGGCGAAGTCCCTGAGGATGTTCTCCACCCTCAGGGGGTCGCCCTTGACAGCCTCCAGCTCCTCCCTGAGGCGGCTGTACAGCTCCAGGGCCTTGCGCACCTCGGGCTGCATCCTGTCTCCGGGGCGCTTGGTCCCCGTGTCCCTCCACGCCGTCATCTTTATGGCGGAGGTGATCTTGTCGGGCAGGCTGTCGAACACCTTGCGCATCTTCTCGCCCATGCCCTTGTAGGCTGCGTCCTGGAGTATCCTCTGCAGGGAGGCGCGCGCGTCCGCCATGTCGTCGTAGGCTGTCCTCAGCTGCGTGAGGGTTATGATGCCCTTCTCCGCCATCCACCTCAGGACGCTCTCGGCGTTGTTCTGGACGAGAGTGGAGAGCGTGTCGTCCTCGCTGCCCTCGGTGAGCATGCGGGCGAACGTCCCGAACAGCCCCTTGGAGCTCAGCTTCGCGCCCTCCGTCTTGGGGTTCATCCCCTCTGCGCCGCCGCTCTCCGTGTCCGCGGCCTTGTAGTTGCCGTACTCTATCGCCTTCTCGTCGCTCGCGTCCACCATGTTCACGACGACGGGACACTGCATCCCCTCTATGTCCTCCGCCCTCAAGCCCAGCTCCTTAGCATGGCCGATGAGGTACTTCTTGTACTTCGCCGCCTCGGCGGGGTGCTTCTCGTACATCAGCTGCAGGCCGGAGGCGCGGTTGTTGCCCTGTATCACCTCCCCGCGGGCGTTCACGACGGGAGAGCCGGTGAAGGCAGTCCCGAACTCGCCCTGCGTCACTATCAAGCCGGGCTTGACGCTCTCCGCTATCATCCTCTTGGAGAGGGAGCTGCCCAGGTCGCCCTCCCTTCCCTTGGGCTGGCTCTCCTCGAGGAACAGGTGCAGCGGGTTGTACTGGTCGTTCGTCGTTATGCTCGGCACGAGGTCGCTTGCCTCAACGAGCATGACGTTGCCACCGGCCACTACGCCCCCGACGGGCGAGAGCTTGAACGCCACCTCGACGGCGTTGCCCTTCTTGCCCTTGAGCGGCCCCCTGCGCATGACCTTCCGCCCCGCCACCTTTATCCAGCCCCTCAGCCTCGCCTTCAGCGGGTTGTCAGTAATGTATTCGGGCGCGTCCGCCAGCTCCTGCTGCTCCGCCTGCCGCCTGTCCGCCTGCTCTTCCGCCTGCCGCCTTGCCTGCTCCTCCTGTGCCTTGCGCTCGTTCTCCCGCCTTGTTATCTCGTCCCCGACCGCCTTCCAGTAGGCCGCGTTTCTCTCTGCCTCCTGTGCCTCATTTCCCATCTTGTCGAGGCGGGCGAGCATCTCGTCCACCGTGCCTTCCCCCAGGTCGCCGCCCTTGCGCGCCTTCTCGAGAGCCTTCTTCGCCTTTCCCGCCTTCTTCTCCCAGCTCTTCCGCTTCGCGGCGATGACGGCTTCGACGTTCTTCATATTGCCCCCCGCCTTCTTTATTATGTCGTCGAGCGTGGCCTCCGCGGGGCTCTCCTCGTACACGGGATTGCCCTTGTCGTCGAGCGTCAGCTTAGGCTTAGGAGCTGGGGCAAGGGCTGGGGCTTGCACACCCCCACTCGTGGGGGTCTCCACACTCCCACTCGTGGGGGTCTCCACACTCCCACTCGTGGGGGTCTCCACACTCCCACTCGTGGGGGTCTCCACACCCCCACTCGTGGGGGTCTCCACACTCCCACTCGTGGGGGTCTCCACACTCCCACTCGTGGGGGTCTCCACACTCCCACTCGTGGGGGTCTCCACACCCCCACTCGTGGGGGTCTCCCCGCTCCCGTTTGTGGGGGTCTCCGGAGCCTGCGTAGTGGCCTCAACGGGCTTTCCGCCCGTGTCCTCCACGGCCACGAGGCTGCCCAGCAGCTCGGCGAGGCGGCCGAAGCGCCGGCTGCCCGTGATGTTGCCGTCCTTGTCGAGCAGGGAGACGGTGTACTCCCCGTTCTCCACGGCGCTTATCTCGCCCTCCGCCTCGCTGCCGTCCTCCAGCCTCAGCCTCAGCCGCTTGCCGTTGGTGAGCTCCTGCTCCGCCTGCTCCTGTTCGTCCACGATGCCGCCAAGCTCGTCGGCCTGCATCTGTATGCTGTTGCCCACATTGTCCCGCAGGGTGTATACGAGGCTGTCCCCCTCGCCCTGACGGCTCTCCACGGTGTATATCCTGCCGTCAACGCTCACTGTCTGCCCCATCAGGGTGTCGACAGCTTTCATCAGGGTACTCTCCCCGACGTAGGTCACCCGCCTGCCGCTGCCGTACTCCAGCGTGAACAGTGGGACACCTCTCTCGCCCATGTCGATGGAGCTTATCACGGCCTCGCCCTCCCGGGTGTATATCGTCTCGCCCTCCTTGTACAAGCCGGCGTATGTCTTCTTCTGCCTATCGTCCTTGCCGACGGTGAGGCGGCGCAGCTCCTCGAGGGTGAGATCCTTCACGGCATACCCGCTCAGGGGCTTGCCTGGAGCCCACACCCGCACCATGCCCTTGTGGCTGTCCACCCTCATGACCTCGACATCCGTCACGCCGCCCTCGCCGTCGCTGAGCCTCAGCTTTTGCCCCACCTTGTAGCCGCCTGAGCCGCGCCCGTGCTTCCTTATCCGCCTCAGGCGCTCACGGTTGTAGGAGTCCTCGAGGCGGCCGCCCTCGGCCTCCGCGCTCCTTGCCACGTGCCTCATGCGGGCCTCGCCCACGGCATCAAGCAGCCCGGCCCGGGTGGTCTGCATCCCGGTGCCGTCGGGAAGGGTGAGCGTGAGCCGCTCCCTCTCCCCGTCCTGCTCGCCCGAGCGGGCGGTGAGGGTGACCGCCATGTTACCGTCTCCCTCCTTCAGGGGTATCTCGTACTGTGCGCCAAGCGTTATCTCCCCGAAGCCCCCGGCCATGCCGGCAAACTCGCCCGCCAGACTGTCATCCGACTCCTTCTCCCGGCTCTCCCTGAGCGCCTTCTTGTCCTCCTCCCCGTCACGGCTCGCTATGTCGCCGCTCGCCACGGAGCGCGTCCTGCCGTCCTCGCCGACCACGAAGACCAAGCCCTTCGAGGACTTGCGCTCGTCCACGATGTCCACCTTCTCGCCGCTCTTGAGAGTGGCGTGCTGTATCGTGCCGTCGGGCCTGCCCTTGCTGTTCCTGTGCGTCCTGCTCTCGAGATCCTCGGCTATGCCCTTCCTCGCCTTGTCGCTCCTGTTCCGGTACTCCTGCATGATGCCCTCCAAGCGCTGGCGCGCCCCGACATAGCTCTTCGCGAGGTCGAGCCGGCTCTCGTCCCCCGTGGCGGAGAGCTCCGCCATCGTTGTCAGCGGGTCGCGGTCGAGCCTGTCGAGCAGTTCCTGCCCCCAGACGGCGCGCAGCCGCGCCATCGAGTAATACATCGTGTCGTACGCCTTCTGTATGCCCTCCCTGTCGGGCTGCCCTGTCGCCGGCTGTCCCTCCTGCCCCGCCGCCCCCGTCACGAGCCTTGAGCCGGCGGCGTACTCCTTCTCCATCATGTCCTGCGTCTCGCTGACGGCGTTGCCGTACAGCTGGTTGAGCCGCTTCCTTGTCTCGTCGCCTCCCCTGGCCTGCATCTCGAGGTTGGCGCGCTCGAGCATGTGCCTGCGCTGTGTGAGGGAGATGTTCCGGTCGCCCAGCATCGTCTCCACGGCTTTCCTTATCGTCTCGGGGCTGCCTGTCCTTAGTGTCTTGACATAGTTGTCCCACAGCTGCTTCTGCTGGCCGTCGGCGGACTGGAAGAGGGTGAGCGCGTCCATGTCGCTGTCCTCTATCCGCCTGCCGAGCTTGAACCTCTCCACGCCGTACGCCCCGGTGTTGACGGCGGACGTGAAGCCGCCGAACAGGCCCACTCCGAGGAACGTGTCCACGTTGTCGCTCGGGTTGAAGACACCCGTGCCAGGCGCTGCGTCCCACGTGTTGTCGCCCACCAGCAGGGCGTTCATCATGTTGCCCGACACCTCCTCCATGTACTCGCCCAGTGTGCCGTGCCACTGCGTCCGCTTGAGGAACTTGCCCGCCCCTTTGGCGAAGTCCGTACTGCCTATCCTCTCTATGGTTCTCGTGACGTTCCCAAGCCCCATCTTGTTGAGACCCTTTCCCGCGCCCTTGCCCAGCAGGCCGAGCAGCGGGGCGAACTCCTCGCCCAGCATCTCGGAGTAGTACTCTATGTTCTGCTGCGCCAGGCCCTTGTACACGGCCTCGCCCCAGCTCTCGCCATTCTTGAAGCCGCCGAAGCTGACGGGGGTCATCTCCACGCGCTCCCCGTCGCGGTCGGTCACTGCCCTCGCCTCACCACCCGTGTAGTCCACGTCGCCCATGTGGCGGTTGAGGATGATGGAGGCAGTCCTCGGCGCTCCCGTCGTCGCCTCCATGCCGAGGGAGTACAGAGCGCCAAGCCCCTGCCTGGCGCTGAACGCCGCCCCTTTCACGAGAGCCCGCTCCCAGCGTCTGCCCACCGCCTCCAGTATGCGCTGCCCGTACTTCCTCGTTATCCATCTCGCGAAGGCGGCCGAGCCCTCCTCCGAAGCGCCCGACATCGGGTTGATCATCATCTCTATCATGAAGGGAAGGCTCTCGCCCGTCACCATGCCCGCCCGGTAGCCCCTGCCTATGAGGGGGCTGTACATAGCCTGCGTGGCGACATCGAGGGCGACCGCATCCGCCAGGGCCTGCTCCGAGTCCGTCAGCTTCTCCCCCTTCTCGAACTTGTCCTTTATCCTGAGCATGTACAGCGCCTCGTCAGCGTCGCCCACGCCGAAGTCCCACGTGCGGGGGTCCTTGACAGCGTCCCAGAAGCCCCGTCCCGCCCCGCTCATGAAGTTGCTCTGCCACCAGTTGTCGGAGTTGTTCTTGCCCGCCTCCTCAACCATCCGCTTCGAGTTCTCGGCGTGGCGGCGGGCGTACCCGTACATTGTGAGGTTGGTGTCCTGCCTGTACCTGTCCCCGCCTGTCGACATCATCATCCCGTAGGCCGCCATGGGGTTATTCCTCACGGTCTGCTCGAACTGCTCGTCCAAGGCCTTCTGCCGCTCGCCCGCCTTCTTGTCGATGGACTTGATCTCATCGCTCGCCTGGTCGTACACAGGCTTCTTGGAGAACGCGTCGTCGACCGCCCGCCACTCCTTATCGTACTGGGACTTGTCCGCCGTCACCTCCCCGTCGGGCAGGGTATACACCCACGCCGCATTGCCGGTCAGGGGGTCTGTGCCGATCTCTTTCTGGCGGGAGACAATAGCCGCCATCTTGTGTGGGTCGTTGATGACGGACAGCGTCCTCTCCCTCCTCTTCCTGTTTTCCTCGAGGGCGTTCTCGGTTTGGCCATATCCTTCGCCGAGTTCCCTCATTGTCCGCTCCGCTTTCTCCCGGTCGACGGGAGTGCCGCCGGTAACGGGCGCGCCGTCTATCCTTTCCCTCTCCATGGAGTTTGCAAGCGTTCCTGCGTAGGCATCGGGGAAACTCGTGTATGTGCCCCTGTTTTCCAGGAAGTCCTTCTCCTCACGGTGGGTGTAATCGTTCAGCCATTTCTCGTAATCCTCAGGCGAGAGCTTGTCCTTCATCTCCCTTGCCAGCGCAGCCCGCTCCTTAGACCACCCTTTGCGCATTCCCTCGCCGAGCGTGCTCCCCACCGCCTGGTTCAGCGCGATGTCTTCCCTCTTCCGCTGATCCCTCGCCCTCGCTCTCTCCACTCCCTCCTTGGTGTACCAGCTGCCCTCTCCCGTCGAGGGCCTGGTCATATAGTCGACGACTCTTCCCCACCATCCCTTGTTGTCACCCCCGTCGGGGGCGACGCTGCCGGGGGCGGGCTTTTGCTGCTGTGGCTTTGGCTTTGGCTTTGACTGCGAGGACGGGGTGGGGGAGGAGGTGTCGTTGTCATCCAGAGCCTGCTTGTTCTCCTTGATTTGGCGCACCTTCCGTTGCGTCGGGCTCTCGGGGGCATAGCGTGTCTCGTAATCAGTGTACGAGCTGATCCCCAGTTTACTCCAGTCGCCCCTCCTGTTCACGGAGTTATAGAGGTTCTTCCTCTTTTGGTCAGATTGCATTCTCTCCCGGAACTGTGCCTTGTCGCCTAACTGCCCCTCGTTGTAGCCGATCCTGAGCAGCTGGGTGTGCAGCTCCGAGTATTTGTCGTCCTTCCTCTCCGTGTCCTTTTCGTTTGCCATTGCCTCAGCTTTCTTTGTGTTTTCTAAATGTTCAGGTCATCGCCGCCGAACAGGCTCTCTTCGCTACTAAGAAAGCCTTCTGGCGCATCTGCGGGGGTGTTGATGTCCCAGTCGGGGTCTTCCTTGTGCTTTTTCTTGTTCCAATTGCGGACACGCGCTGCCGCGGAGGCCAGCTCAATCGCCGTTCTTTGCTTACTCTTCGTTGTGGTCGAACTCCCGTCGGAGTTGCCACGCTTGTCGGTTTTGCTGGTGGTTGATGTCTCGTTGTACGTGTCGGGGATATGCAGCTGCCTTGCGTCACTGCGGGTCTTGTTCTCCCACTCGTTCTGTTTGTCCGCCTTGTATCTTTCCTCTTCTCCGTTCTCGTTGATGCGGTAGTACTCTTTGTCGTTCGCTTTGCCGCTGGTGTAGCTCTGGTATGCGGAGGCTCTGCGCTGCTGGGCCAGGGCTTCCTCGCTTTTCACTTCGAGCGGCGTCAACGTATTAGTCTTGTTAGTCTGGGCGTTGGTGTAGTCCACATCGGCTTTGTTTTTCGCGTCCTTTCCTGCCTGGTCACCCGCCTGCCTTCTCTGGTTCAAGTCTTCCAACCACTCCTTGAAGGCGTTGCTGTAGCGCCCATTGTTGGCCTTCATGTCGAGTTCCTTCATCTTCTCCAGATTGTCCAGCCAGTCCTTGTGTTCCTTGTTGTATTTGTCCCACATCTCACCGAGGTAAGACTTCGGCTTTGGGGCTGCGGTCAGCCCCCACTTGGCGCTGGGAGCTCCCTGCGTTGTGGCGACGTAGTTGGCGACGCGGCTCAGAGTGTCCATTATGCTCTTGGCGTTTGCGAGTCTCTTATCCCGCCGCTCCTTCTTCCTTGCCGCCTCCAGCTCCTCCTCTGAGGGCTCCTTCGTCTCGGGGTTCTCCTTGCGGAACTCGTCCTCGTTGTCGTGGCGCTCCTCGGGGGGTGTGAACTTGTAGTAGTATCTTGAGGAGCTTCCGCCTCCGCCGTTACCTATAGCGCTGCCGCCCATCGCTGGTGTCCAGCCCTTGGGAACGGGATCGTACTTGTGCCTCATGTTGTCCTGCACCTGCGTCTCCCATCCCTTGACACTCATATAGGGCTGGAAGACCGACCTCGGCATAGAAGTGACGATCCTCTCAATCCGCTGCTGCGCGCCGCCGCCGGCATTGTGGCTCTCGGTGTAGTAAGGGTGTTCTTGCTGGGGGTATCCTTGCCCTTCCTCGGGCTGCCCAGCTGATTGCTGTTGCTGTTGCTGTGCCGCGGACGCGGCCTGCGCCCGCTTCCAGTCATCCTCTGTAGGGTTGTATTCCGGTTTTGCCATCTTCCTTGTCTTTGGTTATAATGTTCCTAACTCACTCCCTGAGTGCGCTGATGATGTCAGCCTTCGTCACGCCCCCCCCATTAGTGCCATAGCTGGCAGCACCCTTGCCTACGCTTTGACCCAGATTACTTAACGCACTGGCCATTTGCTGCTGCTGGTCGGCCTTCAGCTGGTCCTGCATGTCCTGTAAGCTGTTCTTTTGCGCCAGATATTGCTGCTCGATAGAGTCCTTGCGGGCGTCCGCCTGCTGAACGATATTGCTGGAGGTGTCGGCTATGGCCTGTGCGTTCGCCGCCTTCGTGGCCGCCTGGCTCTCCTCCGTGCCGCCCATCACGGCAGCCGTGCCCTTCGCGTCGGCGTTCTGCTGCCTGAGCGTCTCCTGCATCTTGGTGATCATCGACTGCGCGTCGGCCCTCTGCGTCGCGTCCTCGTTGTACCGCTGGTTGTACCAGTTCTGGTTCTGTCTAATCCTTTTGTTTAGATCGTCCTTCCTCGATTGGGAAAGCGATCTCTGGGTGAAGATGTTCGCTATGCCAGTTGCAAGTCCCGCTGCGCCGGACACTATATCCCCCAATCCTGCCATTCCTGTCTCCTTTCTGATTTGTGATTTCTGATAATAACTATAACATTGCGCGCAAAGTTAGCCCACGGCATCCCCCCGGCTACCCCATCCGTTTACTATTTGCCGAGGGGATGCCCCCGCAAGACCCTCACAGAGGGCGGGGAAGCCCGCGTCTGCCGCATTTTTGCTAACTTCGCCGCATGACCCAAGAGATATGAACAAGAAAGGCACACACTCAGAGATCACCTATGGGCGCGACAGCGAGCTGACATCCCTCTACCACGCCTTGAGGCGGCAGCACCCCGAGAAACGCAACGAGGAGATATTCAGAATGATGTGCGTCCACCCCACATCCCGCTTCTGGATCACCTACCGGCACGCCCTCGAGATGATGCGACAGCTCGCAAAGGGGACAGTCCCCGCGGGCATACGGCTGCTGCGCCTTAAGATGTACCAGGAGATTCAGAGGAGGGCAGTCAGGCTTGAGGGTGAGGGCATGGACTACTACACCGCTCTGCGAAAGGTCATCCAGTCCCCCGCCCCCGAGTTCTACCTCACGCCCCTCTCCTGCAAGGAGATCACCTACCGCGCATTGAGGCGTGAGCGTGGTGTTCGCAAGATGGTGAGGAACAGCTGACACACCCGCCTTATGAGGGAAGCCCCGCCCCATGACACGGAGGCGATGCTCCGGGAGAACGCCGCGCGGCGGGCAAGGCTGCTCGCCCCCGTCAACCCGATAACAGGCGAGGGAGAGCCGCTGGAGAGGCACACGCTGGTGCTGCCCGACTACGACATAGAGGTGCAGCATGTGCCGCTTGCCGCCGCCAACACCCCATTGTTCCAGGAGCTGGAGAGGCACGGATCGATAGGGAGGTTCGTGCAGGACTACCTCCGCCCCCAGTCGGGGGAGGAGGCGCGGCTCTTCACAGAGCAGACAAGGGATCTCATCGAGCGTGTCCGCATGGGACACGACTTCCCCTTCTGGGCGGCGGCATACGCCTACATACAGAACAAGCAGCCGGGTCCCGACGTGACGCTCTCTCCCAACCACCCGCAGCGCAAGCTCGTCGCCGCGCTTGAGGGGATGAGGCTGAGGGGCGAGCCTATACGTCTTGTGATCCTCAAGGCGCGCCAGTGGGGCGGCTCGACGCTCGTGCAGATGTACATGGCGTGGCTGCAGCTGACGCAGAGGCGGGGGCTCAACTCAATCATCGTGGCGCAGGTGGGGGACATTGCCGCGGGCATCAAGGCCAAGTACCAGCGCATGCTGGAGCGTTACCCCACCAGGCTGCTGCACCCCCCGGGCGAGGCGTTCAAGGCGGACGAGGTGAAGTTCCACAGCGTGATGGGCAGCCACTCGATGCACACCATACCGCAAAGGGGCTGCTACGTGAAGATAGGCTCGGCGGAGAGCCCCAACAGCGTCAGGGGAGAGAACTACGCCCTCGTCCACGGCTCGGAGGTGGGGCTGTGGAAAGGAAAGGACGGCACGACGGACGAGGAGATTGCCAAGGCTGTCACGTCGGGCGTGCTGCTCGAGCCGATGACGATGATCGTCTACGAGAGCACCGCCAAGGGCGTGGCGAACTTCTTCCACTCCGAGTGGTGCGCGGCCGTGGCGGGGACATCGCAGTTCAAGCCGTTCTTCGTCTCGTGGCACGAGATAGAACAGTACTCGCTGCCCCTGAAAGACCCCCGGGAGTTCGCCGACAGGCTGCTCAGGGAGCGCAACAGCCGCGAGGCGCGCAACAGCCGCGAGGACAGCGGGGAGTACCGCTGGTGGCTCTGGGAGCAGGGGGCGACGCTGGAGGGCGTCAATTGGTATGTTGAGGAGCGTAGGAAGTGTTCCTCGCACGAGTTCATGGCGAGCGAGTACCCCACAGACCCCGAGGAGGCGTTCACACACTCGGGCAGGCAGGTCTTCTCCCTCAGCGGTGTGGAGCGGCTGCGCCCCACGTGCCGCCCCGCGGGGCTGACGGGCGAGCTGTACGGCGAGAGGCAGGACGGGGAGCAGGCTCTCAGATCTATCCGTTTCACGCCCGACGAGACGGGGGCGCTGGAGGTGTGGGAGGAGCCGGAGCAGGACGACCCCCAAGAGCCGATAGCCGACCGTTATCTCGTCGTGGCGGACGTGGGCAGGGGGCTCTCCGACAAGGCGGACTACTCGGTGATAGCCGTCCTCGACCGCCTCATGATGATGGACGACCCCGAGGGCAGGCCGCAGATAGTCGCCCAGTGGAGGGGCAGGACGGACATGGATCTCCTGGCGTGGAAAGCCGCGCAAATAGCCTCGTGGTACAACAACGCCCTGCTCGTCGTGGAGAGCAACACCCTCGAGACGACCGGGGGAATATCGCGGCAGATAAGGGACAGCACACCCTTCGTCCTCTCCATGATAGCCGAGGCGTACCCCAACCTCTACGCCCGCCAGCAGAGCGCCGAGGACATCAGGCAGGGACTGCCCCGAAAGTACGGCTTCCACACCAACGCCAAGACCAAGGGCGAGGTGGTGGACTTCCTCGTTTGGGCGGTCAGGGAGAGCCGATACATAGAGCGTGACGAGCGCATGCTCTCCGAGCTGCTCACCTACGAGACTACAGACCGTGGGGGCTATGCCGCCCCGCCGGGCTGCCACGACGACATCCTGATGACACGGGCGATAGGACTGTATGTGTGCTACCGCCAGCAGCCACGGCCCCGCATAGCCCGCCCCGGCGACATCCTCGCCACCATCACACACTCCCTCTCCGAGGCTTCCATCTGAAAGGCGGGCATTCCTCCCGCATACCACAAGTGGCTGTTCCCAAAATGGAAATAACCACCGCTTTCTTGCGCGCGGCGAGGCTTCGGACACCCCCACGGGTGGGGGCCTGGACACCCCCACGGGTGGGGGCCTGGACACCCC
>JAJPZF010000083.1 GCA_021204545.1 Prevotellaceae bacterium | reverse complement strand
TAACCAGCTGAACTATAACCACCATGTCTCTGGTTGACGGACGCGAAGGTAAGCCATTAGCCTTAAACAGCCAAGGAAATGGCTACTTATTTGTAGTACTCCCGCTTGCCTGCGGCAAGGGTGTTGAGCATAAGCATGCAGATGGTCATCGGCCCCACGCCTCCGGGCACGGGGGTGATGAAGCTGCACAGAGGGGCTACCTCGTCGAACTTCACGTCGCCCGTGAGGCGGTAGCCCGTCTTGCGTGTTGGGTCAGGCACACGGGTCGTGCCAACATCGACGACCACGCAGCCGGGCTTCACCATATCCGCCCTTAGGAACTCAGGCTGCCCTATGGCTGCGATGATGATGTCCGCCCTCTGGCACTCCTCCCTTAGCGTCGGGCTTTGGCTGTGGCAGACGGTCACCGTGGAGTTGCCCCACTGCTTCTGCATCATCAGCTGAGCCATAGGCTTGCCCACTATGTTGCTGCGCCCAAGGATGACACACTTCTTACCCTTCGTCTCCACGCCGTAGCGGCGAAGCAGAGTGAGTATGCCGAGAGGCGTTGCACTGATGAACGCTGGCAACCCTATAGCCATCCTGCCAACGTTGACAGGGTGGAAGCCGTCCACGTCCTTGCGGTAGTCGATAGCCTCGATGACACGCTGCTCGCTGATGTGCCTTGGCAAGGGCAGCTGCACGATGAAGCCGTCAACGTCCGTGTCGTTGTTCAGCTCACCTATCTTGCGCAGCAGCTCCTCCTCTGTCACATCCTCCTCGAAGCGCACCAGCGTACTCTTAAAGCCACAGACACCGCAAGCCACCACCTTGTTGCGAACGTACGTCTCGCTCCCTCCGTCGTGACCCACGAGGATGGCCGCCAGATGAGGCTGCTTGCCTCCCTTGGCGATTATCTCGTCCACCTCAGCCCTTATCTCTTCCTTAATCCTTGCGGCCGTAGCCTTACCGTCTATAAGTACCATATCGTTTATATAATTAGCGCCTGCCCCTCTGCATCTGGGCAGCCTTCTTCATAAACCCAGGGTCGGTGGCGGTCTTGAGCATCTTCCTCATCTGGTCGAACTGCTTGATAAGGCGGTTCACCTCCTGTATGTCCCTGCCGCTTCCCTTTGCTATGCGCAGGCGTCGGCTTGAGTTGAGGATAGCGGGGTTCTCCCTCTCCTTAGGCGTCATGCTCAGGATGATAGCCTCTGTCCCCTTGAAGGCGTTATCGTCAATCTCCACGTCCTTCAACGCCTTGCCTACCCCCGGTATCATACTTGCAAGCTCCTTGATGTTACCCATCTTCTTCACCTGCTGTATCTGCTTGTAGAAGTCCCAGAAGTCGAACTTGTTCTTCTTTATCTTAGCCTCAAGCTTCCTTGCCTCCTTCTCGTCGAACTGCTCTTGCGCCCTCTCAACGAGCGACACGATGTCACCCATCCCGAGGATGCGGTCCGCCATACGTTGGGGGTGGAAGAGGTCTATCGCCTCCATCTTCTCCCCTGTGCCGATGAACTTTATGGGCTTCTGCACGACGGAGCGTATGGTGATAGCCGCCCCGCCCCGTGTGTCACCGTCCAGCTTGGTCAGCACCACGCCTGTGTAGTCCAGGCGGTCATTGAACTCCTTCGCCGTGTTCACTGCGTCCTGACCGGTCATGGCGTCTACCACGAAGAGCGTCTCCTCAGGGTTCGTCGCCTCCTTGATGTCGCTTATCTGCCGCATCAGCTCCTCGTCGATGGCGAGGCGGCCTGCCGTGTCAACGATAACAACGTCGTTAGCCTTCGCCCTCGCCTCCCCTATAGCGTTGAGGGCAACCCGCACGGGGTCTGTCGCCCCCTCCTCAATGTGCACAGGCACGCCAACCTGCTCTCCCAGCACCCTCAGCTGCTCCATTGCCGCGGGGCGGAAGGTATCGCAGGCGGCGAGCAAGGGCCGCTTAGCCCGCTTCTCCTTGAGCAGTTTGGCGAGCTTGGCGCTGAACGTTGTCTTGCCGGAGCCGTTCAGCCCAGCCATCAGTATCACCGAAGGGTTGCCCGCCCTGCCCGAGACCTGCAAGTCGGCGGTCTCGCCTCCCATCAGCGCGGCCAGCTCGTCGTGTACTATCTTCACCATCATCTGCCCTGGCTTTACGGCAGTGAGCACGTTCTGCCCCAGTGCCTTCTGCTTCACGGTGTCGGTGAACGCCTTCGCTACCTTGTAGCTTACATCAGCGTCGAGCAGGGAGCGGCGCACCTCTTTCAGTGTCTCGGCGACGTTTATCTCCGTTATCTTGCCCTCACCCTTGAGTATCTTGAACGAGCGCTCAAGCCTTTCGCTTAGGTTCTCAAACATTTTCCCTCGTCTCTTACGGTTTACGGCGGCAAAGGTAAGCAGTTTGCGCGAGAATTGCCTACCTTTGCCCGCGATTATGAATGACGACACCAGGACGGGAGAGGGGCTGCGTGCCTTGGGCGGCAAGACGACGTACAGGCAGGACTACGCCCCCGAGGCGCTCGAGACGTTCGAGAACCGTCACCAAGAGAACGACTACTGGGTCACCCTCCGCTGCCCCGAGTTTACCAGCCTTTGCCCCATCACGGGTCAGCCCGACTTCGCCGAGATAGTCATCCGTTACCTCCCCGCAGAGAGGATGGTGGAGAGCAAGAGCCTTAAGCTTTACCTCTTCAGCTATAGAGGTCACGGCGCCTTCCACGAGGACTGCGTGAACCAGATAATGAAGGACCTCGTCCGTCTCATGCAGCCCAGGTTCATCGAGGTTGAGGGTCGCTTCCGCCCGCGGGGAGGCATAAGCATCCACCCTTATGCAAACTACGGGCAGCCGGGCACCAAGTACGAGGAGATGGCCGCCTACCGAACGCTTCACTACAAGCTCAACGAAGACTAACCACAGAATACCATGGGCATCAACTACAGAAAGAGAATAAGGCTGTTCCCCGGCGTCACCCTTAACATCAGCAAGCGGGGCATTAGCACCACCTTCGGCAGGAAGGGGATGAGCGTGAACGTCGGCAGCAAGGGGGCGTACCTCAACACAGGCGTGCCAGGCACGGGCCTGTACAGCAGGAAGAGGCTGTCAGGCACGGGCGGCGGCGGGCGGCAGGCATCGGGAGGCTGCCTCTCGGGCGTAGGCTGCTGGTCGATGGTGGCCTTATTCATCGGCATCCTCGTCATACTGTACGCCCTCATCCTCATGGGCAGCGGCGTGG
>JAJPZF010000078.1 GCA_021204545.1 Prevotellaceae bacterium | reverse complement strand
GATGATGTCCTGCATGAAGTTGGCCTCCATGTACCACTTGACGGCGACGCCGATGCGGACGGTCCACTCGTACAGGTCGTAGAGCCAGCGCACCATTTCGGCGAGGGAGCACTGGCGGACGAAGGCCCTTATGTGGTAGAGGCTGCCGCCGGCCTTGCCCCAGAGCTTGGCGGCCTTGTAGTCGTTCTTGGCGGAGCCCCTGAACGAGGGGTCGACGTACAGCACGAGGTCGTCCATCTTCCGCAGGTCGGGCAGGGTGTCGAAGCGGATCCAGTCGCGGCGGAAGACGGCGCCCTCCCTGATGGGGTTGTTCATGTACTCCTTCTGGAAGGAGCGGTAGCCCATGAATGCCTCGAGGGACCTGACCTCGTCCGGGGTCCACTTGGCGGGCCATGAGACGTTGCCGTCCCTGTCCCAGATGTTGACCCGTGAGACGAGCACGCCGTCCGTGGCGGCGATCTCGGCGAGGACGCTGGTCTTGGATATGAGGTTGCCCACCATGATGAACCGGCCCCTGCCGCCGTCCAGGGCCCCGAAGAGGGCCTCCTTGACCCAGTCGGTGAGCTTCCTGACGCGGGAGGGGTTGTTGCAGAGCTCGTCGTCGTCGAGGTCGTCGATGACGATGTAGTCGGGGCGGTGGGACCTGTGGCGCAGTCCCCTCGGCGACTGGCCGCGACCGCGGGCGAAGAAGGCCGTGCCGTCCTTGGTGACGAACTCGCCCTCCTCCCAGCTTCCGCCGTTGTACTGCTCGCCGAAGTCGCTGATGTACCGCCGGTTGAACTGCAGCTCGGCCTGAATGTCGGCCAGGAGCGTCTTGGCGTTGTCCTCGCTCTTGCCCACGAGGACCATGACGCTGATCTGCCTTGTGTCCTGGCACTTGAGCCAGAGGGGGATGAACACGTCGAAGTTGGTGGACTTGGCGGCCCCGCGATGCCACTGGAAGACGGCCTTGAGGTTGCGTTCCTTCAGGACCGTGCGGGCGGCGCTTATCTGGAAGGGCGCGCAGGGCACGCTCTCGCCGGTGTCGGAGTTGAGCGTCCAGTGGGGGAAGTACCAGCCCACGAACGCCGCGTAGTCGGACTGCAGCCTCCTGATGCGGGCGAGCCTTTCCTTCGGGGACTCGTCGGCCACGGCCGTGGCCCGCTGCACGGTCTCGCAGTGTCTCTTCCAGCGCAGCAGCGCGTCCCTTTCAGCCCTTGACGGTCCCGTGGTCATCATGCCATCTTCTTCTGCAGGAGTTCGTTGATGTACAGGTCGTGGTACTTGTTGAAGGTCTTGAGCAGTTCGGGGGTGATCTCCGGGTCGCTCTGGGCGCGGAACTGCATCCAGCGGTTGAAGGCCATGAACACGTCGATGACGTCGACGACGGAGGTCCTCTTGTCAAGCCGCTCTATGGCGGCGGAGAACTTTGCCAGCTTGTCGGCGAGGCTCGCCACCAGCGCGGGGTCCTTTCTCTCGTTCACCTCGCAGAGCAGGTCGTCGATGGACTTGAGCAGCCGGTTGACGAGCTGCGGGCGCGAGATGCTGCTTGCCGCCCTCTGCTCGTGCCATCCGCCGTTGTTGGCCCACTTGCCGATCGTGTTCTCGGAGATGGACGTCCTCTCGGCGATCGCCCTGTTGCTCTCGCCGTTCATGAAGAGCAGCCGGGCGTATTCCCGCTTCTCCTCGAGTTCCTTTTTTGTCAGTTTCATTCGCGAATAACTTGTTTGGACGGGGCAAATGTGGCGTTTTTGGACCTTTATATAAAAAAGTATGACAACTCTTCGCACTCTTTTTTGCGGTGTGGGGGAAACGGTGAATCTTTGCGGGCGAGATCGCGGGATGGAGCAGACGGTCAGCTCGCAAGGGTCATTGCCTTGAGGTCGGGGGTTCGAATCCCCCTCCCGCAACGAGAGAGAGTGGAGCGTACGATGTTTAGTTGTTAATATTTTATGTTTTCAGGGGGAGGGCCGGCCCGCGACGGCGGTCCTCCCGTTAAGGATTTCGGAAATGGCGGACAGGGAGGTGGTAATAAGCACGAGCGCGCTGAACAGCTACGGCAGCAGGGTGCTCACGTCGGGGATCGACACGAGGCAGTACGAGCGCAACCCGATACTGCTGTGGATGCACACGCGCGGGTACGACGGCGGGCCGCTGCCGATAGGGCGCATGGAGGGGATAAGGGTCGACGGGGACCGTCTGATCGGGACGCCGGTGTTCGACATGGAGGACGAGTTCGCGAAGCGGATAGCGTCCAAGTGGCACAACGACTTTCTGAGGATGGTGAGCGCGGGGGTCGAGATCGTCGAGACGTCGGCCGACCCGTCGGTGCTGGTGCCCGGGCAGACGCGGGAGACGGTCACGCGGTGCAGGCTGGAGGAGGTGAGCATAGTGGACATCGGCGCGAACGACGAGGCGATCAGGCTGAGCAGGGGCGGGAGGCCCCTGGATCTTGCCAGAGGCGGCGCGGACGACTTCCTGCCGCCGCTTGAAGCGGAAGAGACCGTCGCCGGGCGACCGGAGGCGGAAGACGACAAACTCAATAACACAACAGGAATGAACAGTGAAATTTTGCAGCTGCTCGGCCTGCCGGAGACGGCGACCGACCAGGAGGCGGCGGGCGCGTTGCGTCTGCTGAAGGAGAGGGCCGACGAGGCGGAAGGCCTCAGGCTCTCCGGAATCACGTCCCTCGTGGACGCGGCGATCGCCGACAGGCGGATCAACGCCGACAAGAGGGAGCACTTCATCAGCCTCGGCAGGGCCGCCGGGCTCGACAGCCTGAGGGAGACGCTCAGTCTGATGCGGCCGGCGCTGAGGCCGAGCGACGTGATCAGGCCGTCGACGGACGACCTGCATCAGGAAAGGGAATACTCCAGGCTCAGCGAGGTCCCGGCCTCCGAGATCGCCGCGATCAGGAAGAACGACCGCGCGAGGTACGTCAGGCTCTACATGGCCGAGTACGGCCGGGAGCCGAAGTTCATCACGGAAAACGAATAATCCTCTTATAATGAAACGACTTTTAAGAATTGCACTGACAGCAGTGTGCGCCCTGTGCCTCAACGGCGTCGCGGGCGCCGTCGTGGCGGGTCTCATGGGATTCGCGCCGCTTGCCGGGGCGATCGTCGGTCCGGCCGTCGCCCTTATCGCGGGGGCGTTCATTCCGGCGGGCGCGCTTCCGGCCACCGTGTTCACCGAGATCTGGACCGGCGAGATGATCAAGGCGTTCCGCAC
>JAJPZF010000193.1 GCA_021204545.1 Prevotellaceae bacterium | reverse complement strand
CATACAGCAGAAGCTCATCAAGGACTACGAGGCGGAGTCGGAAGAGTCTTAAATCGGACATTGCAGAGACCTAACGTATAAATAACGCGAAAAGGGAGGCTGTTTCGGGCTTCCCTTTTCCTTTTTTTATTAATGGCGAAAGTATTTTTGCGGGTATGAAACGAGTGTGGATATTTGCGGTAGGGCTGCTTGTCGCGGTAAGTTTCTCAGGATTGCTTGCGCTCCAGGGCAGATACACAAGCATGATGGTGAAGATGCGCCGCGACCAGTTCGACGAAAGTGTCAAGAGAAGTCTCGACCAAGCCTCGAAGGATCTCGAGCACAGTGAGACGTATCACTATCTGGACAGCGTGATATCCGTCTACAGCGACGAGCTCATAGCCCTCGACACCACTATGGTCAGCCCCTCTTACCGTGCGCTCTCCAACCCCGCGCTGGTGGGAATAGTCAGCCGCGACTCTGTCATCCGCGAGCTTCCTCCCATGGCCAGGGCTATTCACTCGCCCGTCACCTTCTCGATGAACCCAGTCAACTCTGACGCCATCTCGCAGTCCGCCGCCAATTTCCAGCGAGCCGTGCGCAACGCTTACGTATATCAAAGGGGTGTGCTGGACAGGGTTATCTACGCCATTATGTATAACGCCAGCGAGAAGAGCTTCGAGGAGAGGATAAACCCGCAGTTCCTCGACGCGTGCCTGCGTATGTCGCTCGAGAGGAACGGCGTGACCATCCCGTTTCACTTCAAGGTCTGCACCAGCGATGGGCGTGAAGTCTACCGTTGTCCCGACTACGACGAGACAGGCTCGCAATACAGTTACACGCAGACACTCTTCAGCAACGACCCGTCCACCAAGATGGGCGTCGTCATCGTGCATTTCCCGCAGCAAAGCCAGTATGTCCTTGGCGTGGTGAACATGATGCTCCCCGCCATGGTCTTCACCGTAATACTGTTCCTCATCTTCATCGTGACGGTCTATCTCCTGATACACCAGCGCAAAGTGACGGAGATGAAGAACGATTTCGTCAACAACATGACGCACGAGTTCAAGACACCAATCTCCAGCATCTCACTTGCCGCGCAGATGCTTGCCGACAAGAGCGTGGGAAAGTCGGAGCAGATGTACGAGAATCTCGGCAACGTCATCTACAACGAGTCGAAGAGGCTGCGCTTCCAGGTGGAGAAGGTCCTGCAAATGTCTCTCTACGACCGCAAGGACATCGCCCTGAAGCCCGTGGAGCTCAACGCCGACGAGCTGATAGACAGCGTGGTGAAGATATTCCAGCTTAAGGTGCAGCAAAGCGGAGGCAGCATAGAGACCCGCCTCGAGGCGGAGAACCCTCTGGTGAATGTCGACGAGATGCACTTCACGAACATCATATTCAACCTGCTGGAGAACGCGGTGAAGTACCGCAAAGACGACGAGGCGCTGCGCCTGGCCATAACGACCTACAACGAAGGCCACCAATATTGCGTCTCGGTGGAGGACAACGGAATCGGGATAAAAAAGGAAGACCTGAGGCAGATATTCGAGAAATTCTACCGCGTGCACACAGGAAACAAGCACAACGTCAAAGGCTTCGGGCTGGGGCTCGCCTACGTCAAGAAGATGATAGAGCTGCACGGCGGCAGCATAAAGGCAGAAAGCGAGTTCGGCAAGTGGACAAGGTTCATAATATCAATACCAAACATAAAAGACTAAAGCGACATGGAAGAGAGAAGACTGAGCATCCTCCTGTGCGAGGACGACGAGAATCTGGGAATGCTTCTTAGAGAATACCTGCAGGCAAAGGGCTACGACACGCATCTCTCGCTCGACGGCGAGGCAGGTTACCACGACTTTATGACTGGGCACTTCGACTTGTGCGTCTTCGACGTGATGATGCCTAAGAAAGACGGCTTCACCCTCGCCGGCGAGATACGGCGGCAGAACGCCGACATCCCCATCATCTTCCTCACGGCAAAGAACATGAAGGAGGACATCATAAAGGGATTCCAGATGGGAGCCGACTACTATCTGACAAAACCTTTCTCGATGGACGAGCTGGTGTTCCGCATAGAGGCCATCATGCGCCGCGTCCGCGGGAAAAAAACGCATGTGAAAACGAAATACCAACTCGGCAAGTACACATTCGACACGCAGCGCCAGGTGCTTAGCATAGGCGACCAGAAGACAAAACTCACCACGAAGGAAAGCGAGCTCCTCACACTGCTCTGCACCTACGCCAACGAGGTGCTGCAGCGGGAGCTTGCACTCAAGACCATCTGGATAGACGACAACTACTTCAACGCCCGCTCAATGGACGTCTACATCACCAAGCTTCGCAAGCACCTCAAAGACGACCCGGGCATCGAGATCAACAACGTGCACGGCAAGGGCTACCGACTGATCGTGCCGGAAAGCAACGAGGAGTGAGCGACGACACTGCGCGGCTTTCGGCGAAGGACTGCGAAGTTTTGAGAGAAAATAACCCCGAAGGGGTTGCATAAGCATAGCCGCCAGAAACGCGGAGCGTTTCCCGAAGGCAACGGATTGCTCGCGTTAGCGAGCGAAGCGACACCCCCGGCTAAGGCGTTAGCCTTGTTAGTGCCGAACGCTCGCGCAAGCGAGAGCAAACGAACTTGTTAGATTTGCCGAGCGCAGCCGAGTGTCGCCGAAGGTCTGGTACTGCACATATTCGCCACGAAAACGCCCTTGCTAATGGGTTGTACCTTCGGCACAATAATGGGGCGATGCCTCATACCGAGGGTATCGCTACGCTCAACCCCCGGCTACGCTTGTTATGCCCCTTCGGGGCTTTCCCGCGACTATCCCTAATGACCCGTGCGACTATTAGCGAAACTCTGCCTGACTTTTGCCGAAACCCTGCGCGACTTATAGCGACGACACTGCGCGTCTTTCGGCGAAAGACTTATGGAAAAAAGCGGCGCACTGCAAGGGACTTCCCCGGTGCGCCGCTTCTTTTTGCGTAAGCTCTCAGGAGAGGGGCTGGGTTACTTGATGTACTTCTGCAGCAGGATATGCCCGACGAGCCCGATGATAATCAGGCCCAGGCCGCAGAACTGCACGGGATTGTAGTCAACCCACTCCATGAAGTAGCTGACCAGCAGCACCACCGCGCCTATCACGATTAACAGGATTCCCAAGTACTTCAACATAGCTATCGTTTGATTTATATATTGTTTCTCGTGTATATCGCCCGCAAAATAACGCAAAATAAACG
>JAJPZF010000243.1 GCA_021204545.1 Prevotellaceae bacterium | reverse complement strand
GCAACAACATAGGGGAGGACTACCTCTACGAGCTGACCGAGTACCTCAAGGGGAAGAGCTTCGGCGTTATAAACATCTCGAAGAGCGGCACCACAACTGAGACTGCCCTTGCCTTCCGCCTGCTCAAGAAGCAGTGCGAGCAGCAGCGGGGCAAGGAGACTGCCCGCAAGGTGATTGTGGCAATCACTGACGCGCGAAAGGGAGCCGCACGCACCACTGCCGACAAAGAGGGCTACAAGAGCTTCGTCATACCCGACAACGTGGGAGGGCGCTTCAGCGTGCTCACGCCCGTCGGGCTGCTGCCCATAGCCGTGGCTGGCTTCGACATCAAGGCTCTCATCAAGGGGGCGCAGGACATGGAGAAGCAGACAGCCTCTGATGTCTCCCTCGAAGAGAACATCTCAGCCAAGTATGCCGCCACACGCAACGCACTCTACCAGAGCGGCAAGAAGATAGAGATAATGGTGAACTTCCAGCCTAAGCTGCACTACATGAACGAATGGTGGAAGCAGCTCTACGGCGAGAGCGAGGGCAAGGGGCATAAGGGCATCTTCCCCGCAGCCGTCGACTTCAGCACCGACCTGCACTCTATGGGGCAGTGGATACAGGACGGCGAGCGCACCATCTTCGAGACAGTAGTCAGCATCGAGACACCTGAGCATTGCCTGCTCTTCCCCAAAGACGAGGAGAACCTCGACGGGCTTAACTTCCTCTCTCTGAAGCGTGTGGACGAGGTTAACAAGATGGCTGAGCTTGGCACCCAGCTGGCTCACGTTGACGGCGGAGTGCCTAATCTGCGCCTCATAGTGCCAAGGCTTGACGAGTATAACCTCGGGCAGGTGATATACTTCTTCGAGAAAGCCTGCGCCATAAGCGGCTTGCTGCTCGAGGTCAACCCCTTCAACCAGCCGGGCGTGGAGGCTTACAAGAAGAATATGTTTGCCCTGCTCGGAAAGCCAGGCTACGAGAGGGAGACGGAGGCTATAAGGCAGCGCCTGGGATGATATTCGACTTCCTGAAAGAGCACGGTCTTGAGCCACAGAACACCAAGGCCGTGCTCTTTGATATGGACGGCGTGCTGTTCGACAGTATGCCAAACCACGTCACGGCGTGGAAAGAGTCGATGGCAAGGTACGGGCTTTCCATCACCGACGAACAGGTGTACCTGAACGAGGGGCAGACGGGCTTCGGAACGATTGCCGCACTCATAAGGCAGCAGTTCGGGCGCGAGGCAACCGATGAGGAGTGCGACCTGATATACCACACTAAGTGCGACATCTTCAACACCTGCCCCACCGCCCCGCCCATGCCGGGGGCAAGGGAGGCGCTTGAGGCTATAAAGGCCGCGGGGCTTAAGTGCGTCATCGTGACGGGCAGCGGGCAGCAGTCCCTCTTCGACCGCCTCAGCGAGACCTACCCCTCCGTATTCACGAGGGAACTGATGGTCACTGCCTTCGACGTGCGCCACGGGAAGCCCCGCCCCGAGCCATATCTGATGGGGCTTAGGAAGGCAGGCGTGAAGGCCGGCGAGGCTATAGTGGTGGAGAACGCTCCCCTTGGCATCCAGGCTGGCAGGGCTGCGGGGATATTCACCGTGGCACTGAACACAGGCCCGCTCAAGGATAGCCTGCTCTACGCCTCAGGCGCTAACATCGTCTACCCTGACATGCCGACGTTCACTCGTCTGATAAGTCAACGTCCAAGACCTCGTCCTTGACGAAGGAGACGCTCCCGTCGTCTGCCACGGTTAGGGTGAAGGGCATGGTCATGTCGCTGTTAGGCACACTCACGCCAACGGAGAAGGTAAGCCCCCTGCCCGCCTCGGCACTGACGAAGCGTATGCCGTCAAGGATGCTCAGGCTGTAGAAGCTCTCGTCCATGCTCGAGCGGAACATCCGCTTGGTGAAGGTGTCGTTGTAGTATACCTTCCCGTTCTTGGCCAGCCTTAGCGTTATGGCGTTGTCCTTCGAAGACCTGAGCTCGTCCTCTACGAGGGGAAGGGAGTCGCTCGCCTGCCGCATAATGTCGTAGGTGTACTCGTTCTTGCCCACCCGGACGCTCTCGTAGACGTGGTAGTCGGGCATTGCGTAGACGCTCTCCTCCAGCTCTTCCTGAGGGGGCTCTTCCTGCTGCTCCTGTTCCTTAGTCTTGTGGCAGCTTGCGGCAAGCAGTCCCGCCAATAGGATAACCGCAAGCTTAAGTGTGTTAGTCTTCATAGGTGTTCTCTTTACGTTCGCAAAGGTAAGGAATTAAAGCTTAAGCCCAAGCCCCAAAGGATTAATTCCCTACCTTTGCGCCGTTATGCGCAGATCCCTTCTATTCTTATTGTTAGTGTTCCCCCTCCTGCTAAGGGCGCAGATGCAGCCTAAGCGTGAGTTCCGGGGGGCGTGGATACAGTGCGTCAACGGGCAGTGGCAGGGAATGCCCAAGGAGCAGATGCAGCAGACGCTCACCTACCAGCTTAATGAGCTGCAGAAAGCTGGCATAAACGCTGTCCTCTTCCAGGTCAGGGCCGAGGGAGACGCTCTCTACGCGAGCCGCTACGAGCCTTGGAGCCGCTTCCTCACCGGGCAGCAGGGGCTCGCCCCTTCGCCTTACTGGGACCCCCTGCAATGGATGATAGACGAGTGCCACAAGCGAGGGATGGAGCTGCACGCTTGGATTAACCCCTTCCGAGCCAAGACGCAAGGCACGCCCTCGCTCACAAGTCCTTACTACCGCCAGCACCCCGACCGCTTCCTCGAGTACGCAGGGCTGTGGCTCTTCGACCCAGGGCTGCCAGAGAACCGCCGCTACATCTGCTTCATAGCCGCCGACATCGTGAGGAACTACGACGTTGACGGGCTGCACATCGACGACTACTTCTACCCCTACCCCGTGGCGGGACAGACCATCCCCGACGACAGCTCCTACCGCCTCTACGGCAAGGGGCAGCCCAAAGGAGACTGGCGACGGGACAACGTGAACGCCTTCATCCGCGCCCTCTCCGACAGCATACACAAGGCGAAGCCGTGGGTGAAGTTCGGGGTCTCGCCCTTCGGCATCTACAGGAACAAGCGGAGCGACCCGAAGGGCAGCGACACCAACGGCCTTCAGAACTACGACGACCTCTACGCCGACGTGCTGCTGTGGGTGCGGGAAGGCTGGGTGGACTACTGCATACCGCAGATATATTGGGAGATAGGCAACAAGGCAGCCGACTACGCCACGCTTGCCCGCTGGTGGAACG
>JAJPZF010000136.1 GCA_021204545.1 Prevotellaceae bacterium | reverse complement strand
CCTCGTCGCCCTGCGGGTCAACGCCCGTAGCCTCGAGTATGTAAGCCGTCACGCCCGTAGGCACAGTGCGGTCGGTCTCCGCGTCGCTGTAGGTGCAGTAGTACACGCCCGGCTCCTCGGGGTTCTCGTTGGCTATCACGTCATACTTGCCCAGCTGCGTGAGCGTGAGTGTCTTGAAGAACATCCAGCCTGCAGTGTCAACGCCCGGGCAGCCGATGGTGATGGTAAGCTCACCGTCCTCGCCCACCACGGTGTAGAGGGTGTTGCCGTAATCATTCCCCTCAGTGTCGCAGATATTGCTTGCCTCAGACATGCTGTTGGGGGTGTAATAACTCTCCGGATCGTCTGCTTTAGCGCCTTCCTTGTTCTCGTCATAGCTTCCCTCCACGTACCAGGGCTTGAGGTTAATCTCGTAGTCGTTAGCCTTGAGGTAGGCAATGCTGAGGTCGTACTCACTGTCGCCAAGCTCGTAGCAGTGTGAATTGGTGCTTTGGCGCAGGAAGCCTTGCAGCGTTACCTTGTAGGCGCCGGGGGCAAGGTCAGTGACTGTCTGCGTGAGGGTTGCCGCTCCTTGGAACAGCTCAGTGCCGTTTTCGTTAGAGGCGAATGAAGAGGTCGTATTGCCCTGTTCATCAGTGCCAGCGGAGCTGTCAGTCCAGCCAGAGAAGCTGCCTGCGAGGGCGTTGTCCACGACTGAGCTTGTGCAGTCAGTGCCTTCTGTGTATGTGTCGAGGTCGTCCGCGCTGAGGTTAAGCGAGGCAGCCACATTCTCCTTCTGCTGCTGCACCCAAGCATCCTTGATGGCGTCACGCTCTTCCTTGCTTAATATCACCCAGTAAGTCTGATCGTCGTCCGTGTAGTTGTCGTTCTTCACTCCGTTGAGGGCGACCCTAAGAAGTCCATCTGCCATAGACGTGTTGACGTAGAGGAGGCCAGCGTCGCAAGAGAGCTGGTAGATGGTGCCGTACGAGCTTCCCTCGTCCTCCACCTCGGTGAGGGTGAAGGCGTTCGGTGTCCTTGGATATGTAATGTTGCCATCAGCATCAGTTTCAGTGTAATCAGGGTCTCCGTCAGTCCACGCCCAGTTAGGACCGTAGAGGTAGAGCTGGCTGTCGATGAACTGCACGGTGAAGGTCTCCCCGTCGTCCCCGAGTATCAGGTTAAGCGGTATGCCGTAGTTGTCGAGGTCTGCCTCAGTTCCATAGTCTGCGCCGCGGCTCAGGAACTTGTCCTCCGCCACATTAATCAGGTACACGCCCTCCATCGTCTCCAGCGGAGTGTAGTCGCCTATTATCACCTTCACCGTCACGAGGTAGTACTTCTCGTCGTACACGAAGTACATCGGGCAGTAGTACACGTCGCCGTCACTGGTGAGCTCTGGGTACTCGCCAACGTCAAGAGTGGAGAAGTCAAGTTCTTCCTCACAGTCTACGTAAACGTAGCCGTCGTCTCCCCACGTTCCTATCCAGCCATCGGCATTAAACCAGCTGCCTCCCATATTGGCTGTGCCTGCGGCGGCGAAGGAGTCCTCACTCTTAAGGAACATAACCGTGTAGTCGCCTACGCTGCAGCCCAAGGCAGAGGCTATCGAAGAGACATCAAGACTAACTGTGACGCTCTCGTAAGGGTCTGTATCATCCCACGAGCCTGTGGTTGTCAGGTTGGCGATTACGGTCTCTTCGCCCACTGAGGTCATCTTTGAGGGCGAGCCGTGGTCCACTGTGCCGAAGGTGAGGTTCACCCTTATGACGACTGCCTGATTGTTATACACGAAAGCGTAGAGGGCGGTGTAAGTATCGCCATCTTGATAGCTTTCGTCTATGCAGCCGATGTAGTCAATATAGCCGCTCGAGGGATTGTCTATCTTCACGCAGACGTATCCATCTACATTTTCATACCCCCAATTGGCAAAGTCGCCTTTCGCGTCATGCCAGCCGTCGTAATTAGATGAGTAGTCAGAGACAGCCTCCAGGGTTGTAACGTTAACTCCATAGAGCACCATAGAAGATGAGTAGCTGCTGAGATCAAAGTAGGAAAGCACAGAACTTAGCCCATACTCAACCTCAACATCGCCGGGAGAGTAGGATAGCCCTGCCTCCATAGTGTAGTTTACATCGACGATGCCTACCACTTCCGTTTCAGTACTGTTCACGTAGATAGCGGTGATGTCATCAGCCGCCTGGGCCTTCTGGGCTCCGCACAGCAGTGCGGCGGCAGCCGTCAAAGCAAAAAGAAAGCGCTTCTTCTTCATAACTTTAAGGTTTTACGTTGTTTAGAGTTAGTTTGATATAGCTGTTCGGGCGCGAAGTTCCGAAATCTGTTTTTTTTTTTCCAAGCATTTTTTGAGGTTTTTATGCCCGAGGGCTAAGAAAAGCCTCGAAAAGGGTAATACCCCTTCGGTCACGGAGGTAATACCCCTTCGGTCATAGGGGTAATACCTCTGCGGTCACGGAGGTAATACCCCTTCGGTCATAGGGGTAATACCTCTGCGGTCACGGAGGTCTACACCCCTACGGGCAAAGGCCTCTACTGACCTTCGCTATACCATATATATTATATGACTGGGAACTACACCGCCCTGAGCGTCCCAATATGCCTTAGGACACCGACCGCCCTCTCCACCGTGGGCACCTCACGGATGACGAGGCTGCGCCGCAACTCCCTCTCCTCAAGGCGGCAAAGGCGGGCGTTGGCGGTGGCGAATGCTATGATCTGCCCGAACGCCTTGCCCCTGTAGAAGCCGCTCTGAGGGCTCTGCACGAAGAAGAGGCGCATCCTGCCCTCCCTCAGCACTATCCTCTGCGCGCCGAAGCGCCTGCCAAGACGGCGAAGCTCCACCACACGCATCAGCTCCTCCCCCTCCTCCGGCACAGCGCCGAAGCGGTCTACCATACGCTTGCGGAACGCCTCCACCTCCCCCTCCGAGCGCATGGCGTCCAGCTCACGGTAGAGAAGCATCCTCTCCGCCGAGCCGGGTACGTAGTCCTCGGGGAAGCACATCGGTATGTCGCTGTCTATCTGGCAGTCGCTCACGAACTCAGCCTCCCCGTCCTGACGGCCCTCATAAAGGTCGGCGAACTCCTCTCCCTTCAGCTCGCTCACCGCCTCGGCCAGTATCTTCTGGTACGTCTCGTAGCCAAGGTCGGCTATGAAGCCGCTCTGCTCCGCGCCCAGCATATTGCCCGCCCCGCGGATGTCGAGGTCTTGCATCGCCACGTTTATGCCGCTGCCAAGGTCCGAGAAGCTCTCTATAGCCTCCAGCCTTCGCCTCGCCTCGGGCGTGAGGGAGGAGAGCGGAGGGGAGAGCAGGTAGCAGAACGCCTTGCGGGAGGAGCGGCCTACGCGCCCGCGCATCTGGTGCAGGTCGGAGAGGCCGAAGCGCTGTGCGTCGCACACGATGATAGTGTTGGCGTTGGGGATGTCCAGCCCGTTCTCTATGATGGTGGTGGAGATAAGCACGTCGTAGTCGTAGGCGGAGAAGCGCAGCACCGTCTGCTCCAGCTCGTCGGCGGGCATCTGCCCGTGACCGACGGCAATGCGGGCGTAAGGCACAAGCCTTCTCACCATCTCCTCAAGGGCGGGCAGCCCAGCAATGCGGTTGTTGACGATGAACACCTGCCCTCCCCTTGCCAGCTCGAAGCTTACCGCCTCGGCTATTGTCTCGGGGCTGAAGAGGCAGAGCTGCGTCTCGATGGGCTGGCGGTTGGGAGGCGGCGTCTGTATCACCGAGAGGTCTCTCGCCCCCATAAGGCTGAACTGAAGGGTGCGGGGTATGGGAGTGGCGGTGAGTGTGAGCGTGTCCACGTTGGTGCGCAGCTGTCGGAGCTTCTCCTTGGTGCTTACGCCGAACTTCTGCTCCTCGTCGATGATGAGCAGCCCGAGGTCGTGGAACGTCACTGCCTTGCCGATGAGCTTGTGCGTGCCTACTATTATATTAATGCTCCCCTCCGCCAACGCCCGCAGCACCTCACGGGTCTCCTGGGGGGTCTTCGCCCTCGAGAGGTAGTCCACACGGACGGGGAAGCCCTTGAGCCGCTCAGTGAACGTGCGGTAGTGCTGGAAGGCGAGCACCGTGGTGGGCACAAGCACCGCCACCTGCTTGCCGTCGACGCAAGCCTTGAAGGCTGCCCTGATGGCCACCTCCGTCTTGCCGAAGCCCACGTCGCCGCACACAAGGCGGTCCATCGGGCGCTCGCTCTCCATGTCCGCCTTCACGCTCTGGTAGGCGAGAG
The DNA here is from genome assembly GCA_021204545.1 of Prevotellaceae bacterium. Classification (GTDB taxonomy): domain Bacteria; phylum Bacteroidota; class Bacteroidia; order Bacteroidales; family Bacteroidaceae; genus Physcousia. The sequence goes on along the minus strand of JAJPZF010000136.1, from coordinate 9,279 downwards.
CCTGGTCGGGCGTGTCCTCGTAGGGGAACGATGCCTCCAGCTCGTTCTGCAGGTAGCCGTCGGGGGAGAAGCGGAAGCCCTTCTCTTTCTGCCTCTGGGCGTAGAGCCTGATGAGGTCGCGGGCGATGTCCTTTATCTTTGTCTTCGCGCGCTCCTTCATCCTCTCCCACGCCCCAGTGCCGAGGCGGCTGACGCGCGGCTGCTCGCCCTCCCGCCCCTTGTACTTGCTCACCTTGTGCAGGGCGTGGATGGAGACGAACACAGCGTCGTCCCTCTGGTAGAGTATCTTTATCTTCTCCACCATCTTGCCGCCCTCGGGCAGACGCACCAGCCCGCCGAAGCGGCCTATGCCGTGGTCTACGTGCACCACGTAGTCCCCCGTCCTGAACTCTTGCAGCTCCTTCAGCGTGAGCGACACCTTGCCCAGTCGAGCCCTCTCGCTGCGCAGGGTGAAGCGGTGGAAGCGGTCGAATATCTGGTGGTCGGTGAAGACGCAGAGCCCTGCGGGCTCTGCCTCTCCGTTCGTCTGTCCCTCTCGCTTCGCTCCGAACGCGTTGTCCACGAAGCCAGCGTGCAGCGTCCCCTCCACGGGGGTGAAGGTGAGCCTCTTGTCCTGCGTCTCCAATATGCTCTTCAGCCGCTCCTGCTGCTTCTTGGAGTCGGCAAGGATGAGAATGCGGTAGCCCTTCGCCCGGTAGTCGCTGAGCGTCTTGCCCAGCAGCTCGAAGTTCTTGTGAAACAGCGGCTGTGGGGCTATGTCAAGGCTAATGGTGGTCGACGTGTCAGGGAGACTATGCCCAAGGGAGACGAAGCGCAGCCCCTCAATGCCCTCCTTGAACTCCTCCCGGCTGACCAGCGCGGGCAAGCCCTCACGCTCTCCCTCCTCAACATCATATCCCTCCCCAATCACCTGCGCCGCCCTCTCCTCGACGAAGCGCAAGTCCTTGGCCACTACGACCGTCCCCTTGGGCAGGAAGCTGAAGATGCTCTCCGACGACGCTGCCGCAGCCTTTAGGCGAGGCACTATGGTCACCTCCTCCAGCATGTCGACGGAGAGCTGCGTGCGCACGTCGAACGCGCGGATGCTCTCTATCTCGTTGTCGAAGAAGACTATGCGGTAGGGGTACTCAGAGGAGAAGCTGAACACGTCCATTATCTCACCCCTGATGGCGAACTGCCCCGGCTCGTAGACATAGTCAACCCGACTGAAACCGAAGTCGAGCATTGTACGCTCGATATACGCTCGTGGCCTGCGGTTTCCCTCGGGAAGAACTCCGTTCTTCTGGGCTGTTAACTTCAACGTCCTTTCGGCAAGCTGCCCTTGGCTCACCACCCTCTCCACCAAAGCCTCAGGATAGGTCACCACAAACAGTGGCACTTCGTGCCCTACGTTGCTCATTTGGCGAGCGCTCCGGCTCGCTGGGTGCCCTCCGTTGCTCATTTGGCGAGCGCTCCGGCTCGCTTCGTGCCCTCCGTTGCTCATTTGGCGAGCGCTCCGGCTCGCTGGCCCCGCGGCTATGCGCCCTAACACATCGGTGCGAAGAACTTGATTGCCCGCGTCAACCCTGCCAAGCCTAACCTCCCTGCGCGTTTCGGAGCGAAGCGATGGCTCCCCTCCCTGGGGAGGGGCGGCGGGATGGGGATGGCTAAACGTAGTGAGCCCGGAGCGAAGCGACGAGCTTGGGAAGAACAAAGCCTGCTCCTGCCCCAAGAGCCTGCTGAGGTCATGATAAAGATACCCCGCCTCCTCGCTGTCCTCAAGAACGAAGAGCAATGGCTTCCCCACCGCCTCGGGACAAGACCTCGCCAGCGAGGCGAAGATTATGGCAGTGGCCGACGTGGCGGGTAAGCCCTTAATACTAACGGGACGCGAAGACCCGTCCCGCAACGCGCGACCCAAAGCCGCCACCGCAGGGCTGTCTGCGTAAAGCTTCAGCAAATCCTCTATCCCCATCTGCCGCCGCGAAGGTACTCTCTTTTCACTTTACCGCCCTTAACGGGACGGCATTATTGTTATTTCCCTATCTTTGCACACCAAACAACAAACTTGCGGACATGCCCTCCGACTCCTTGGTCATCATACCAACCTACAACGAGAGAGAGAATATAGAGAACATCCTCCTGGCAGTGACCAGCCTCCCCGAAGGCTTCGACGCGCTTGTCGTCGACGACGGCTCGCCCGACGGCACGGCAAGGATAGTCGAACGCCTGATGAACTCTTCACTTAAGGGCAGGGCTCACCTTATGGAGCGCGCGGGCAAGCAGGGCTTGGGCACTGCCTACATCGCAGGCTTCAAGTGGGCGTTGCAAAGGCAGCAGTACCAATACGTCTTCGAGATGGACGCGGACTTCAGCCACTCCCCCGCCGACCTTCCCCGCCTGCTCTCAGCCTGCCGCGACGAGGGCTACGACCTCTCCGTGGGCAGCCGCTACATAAAGGGCGTGAACGTTGTCAACTGGCCCTTAGGGCGTGTGCTTATGTCCTGCTCGGCCAGCTGGTACGTGCGCCTCGTCACTGGCTTCAAGGTGCGCGACACCACCGCGGGCTTCGTGTGCTACAAGCGCCAAGTGCTTGAGACCCTCGAACTCGACAAGATACGCTTCAAGGGCTATGGCTTCCAGATAGAGATGAAGTACACCGCACATAAGTGCGGCTTCTCCATAAAAGAGGTGCCCGTTGTCTTCGTCAACCGCGAGCTGGGCGTTAGCAAGATGAGCGGCGGCATCTTCACAGAGGCTATGCTGGGCGTGCTGCGCCTCAGGTGGGACGGATGGTTCCGCCATTACCCTAAGCCCAAGCCATGACTACCCTCATCAAAAACGCGCTGCTGGTGAACGAGGGGCAAAAGCTGCCCGGCTCACTGCTCATAGAGGACGAGCTGATAGCCGACATCCTCCCCTCGGGCGCTCCCCTGCCCTCCGCCGACAAGGTGGTGGATGCACAGGGCGCGCTCCTCTTGCCTGGCGTGATAGACGACCACGCGCATTTCCGCGAGCCGGGACTTACGCACAAGGGGGACATTGCCTCGGAGAGCCGTGCCGCACTGGCTGGGGGCGTGACGAGCGTGATGGACATGCCCAACGTCTCACCTGAGACCACCACCATCGACCTGTGGGAGGAGCATCAAGCCCTCGGACTGAGGCACAGCCGCGTGAACTATGCCTGCCACTTCGGGGCTACCAACACTAACATCGAGGAAATAAAGCGCCTCGACCCCACCCGTGTGCCTGCCGTCAAGCTGTTCATGGGCAGCAGCACGGGCAATATGCTCGTCGACAAGCAGAGCGCACTCCGGCAGATATTCCGCCACTCGCCCGTGCTTGTGATGGCTCACTGCGAGGACACGGGGCGCATCAGCTGGCGGATGAGCAAGGCGCAGGAGCTGTGGGGCGACGACCCCGACGTGTGCCACCACACGTGGATTAGGGACGAGGAGGCTTGTTGGCTCAGCTCCTCGCTTGCCGTCAGGCTGGCCAGGGAGGAAGGAGCGAGGCTGCATATCGCCCACGTCACGACACAAAGGGAACTCTCCCTGCTGGGCACTTCGTGCCCTACATTTAGCCCTCCCCATCTCCCCGCTCTTCCCCCTTGGGGAAGAGAGCCTTCGCTTCGCTCGATCACTGGCGAGGCTTGCGTCAGCCACTTGCTATACACCGAGGACGACTACCCAAGGCTTGGCACTGCCCTTAAGGTGAACCCCTCCGTCAAGACCGAGGCGGACCGCCAAGCCTTGCTTAATGCCCTCCGTGACGGCACGCTCACCCTCATAGGCTCTGACCACGCCCCGCACCTTCTCTCCGAGAAACAAGGGGGCTGCCGCCTCGCGGCATCCGGCATGCCCCTTGTCGAGTTCTCACTGGTCGCTATGCTTGACCAAGGGGAGCTTAGCGTCGAGCAGATCGTCTCCCTTATGTGCCACGCCCCAGCCACACTGTTCGGCATAGAGGGGCGTGGCTTCCTAAGGAAAGGCTATAAGGCCGACCTCACCCTTGTGGAGCAGGCGGAGTGGACGCTCGGCAAGAAGGACATACTGAGCAAGTGCGGCTGGAGCCCTCTCGAGGGGCAGACGTTCCATCACAGAGTGTGGCAGACCTACGTGAACGGCCGCCTTGCCTACGACCATACTATAGTAGATGACACGCAACGGGGCGAGGCATTGCGTTTCCTATGATGAGGCATATCCTGCACTACCACATACACGACGTGGAGCCTTACATCAACTGGCTCTACTTCTTCCACGCTTGGGACACGCCTAAGGGTGAGACGGAGGGGTGGCTTAACGATGCCAAGGCAATGCTCAAGGAGATGGACGACACTTGCCTTACGCACGCCATCGTGGGCATCCACGAGGCATGGAGCGAGGGGGATGACATCGTGGTATTAGTCTGTCCCCATCCCAAACCCTTCCCCGGGAGACTGTCTGTCCCCATCGTCGTTGGGTCGCAAGCACTGGCGTGCCGCTCCCGCAATGCTCTACTATGGTGCGCATTGCCCTCAGGGAAGGGCTTAGTCGCTTCGCTCCGAGAGCTTAGTCGCTTCGCTCCGACTGTCTGTCCCTCTCCCAAACCCTCTCCCGCCAGAGGGCTTAGCCGCTTCGCTCCGACTGACACCGTACGCCTGCCTATGCTCCGCCAGCAGCAAGGGGAGACCTGCCTTTGCCTCAGCGACTATATACGCCCTAAGGGTATGCAAGACCGCATAGCCCTCTTCTGCGCCTCTGTAGACGGGAGCTTCGTGACAAGCGACGAGGACGACCCTTACCGCAGCCTCCTCTCACAGACACTTGCCGACCGCCTTGCCGAGGCTACCGCCGAGAAGGCGCACGAGGAGGCGCGCAAACGGCTGTGGGCTTACGCTCCCGACGAGCAGCTAACGCCCGCTCAGCTCCTGCGGGGTGAGTTCCAAGGCATACGCCCCGCTGTGGGCTACCCCTCCCTGCCCGACCAGAGCATCAACTTCCTCCTCGACCAAGCCCTACACTTCGCCGACATCGGCGTGAGCCTCACCCAGAGCGGAGCCATGCTGCCACACGCCTCAGTGAGCGGACTGATGATTGCCAACCCCAAGGCTCACTACTTCAGCGTCGGCAAGATAGGGGCTGACCAGCTGCGCGACTACTCCCTCCGGCGCGGGCTTAGCCTCGACGAGACGAAACGCTTTCTCGCGTCTAACCTAACCTGTAAACCATGAAATACCTCTACCGCACCTACCAGCTCATCATCGCGGCACCTGTCCTGCTCGCGCTCACCGCACTCACAGCCATCGTCACCATCATAGGCTGCACTCTCTTCAACGCTCACTTCTGGGGCTACTTCCCAGGCTGCCTCTGGTCGAGAGCCTTCTGCCGTGTGCTGCTGCTGCCCGTACACACCTCGGGGCACGAGAACACCGAGAAGCACCAGTCGTACGTCTTCGTGGCCAACCACCAGGGGGCGTTCGACATATTCATGATTTACGGCTACCTCGGGCGCAACTTCAAGTGGCTGATGAAGCGCAGCCTGCGTGACATCCCCCTCGTTGGCAAGGCGTGCGAGAAGGCAGGACATATCTTCGTGGACAAGCGCGGGCCCAAGAGCATACAGCACACTTACGACAACGCCCGCAAGGTGCTCAGGAACGGCACGTCGGTCGTCGTCTTCCCCGAGGGGGCCCGCTCCTTCACGGGCCACATGGGCGTGTTCCGCAAGGGCGCGTTCCAGCTTGCCGAGGAGCTGCGGCTGCCCGTCGTGCCTGTCACCATCGACGGCAGCTTCCAGGCGCTGCCACGAACGAAGGGCGTTAGCTTCGTCTCCCGCCACACCCTGCGCCTCACCATTCACAAGCCCATCCCCACGCTGGGCAGGGAAATGCGGGACGTTATGCAGGAGGCCTACCAGACCATCATGTCCTGTCAGCCCAAGGAGCTGCAAGGCTTCGTAGAGAACAAGGACCAATGACACTCATAGCCGACAGCGGAAGCACCAAGACCGACTGGCTCGTAGGCGGACATTTAGCCGTCCCTCTCCCAAACCCTCTCCCAGGAGAGGGCTTAGTCGCTTCGCTCCGAACTACCTTTAGGACCATAGGCATTAACCCCGCCCGCGACAGCCTCGACACCATAAGGGAAGCCCTTCGCCCCCTGCCGCGATTGCCCTTCACCCGCGTCCACTTCTACGGGGCGGGCTGCATCCCTCCCTTCGACACTAAGGTGCGCACAGCCTTGCAAGAGATTTACCCCAACGCCAATATACGCGTTGAGAGCGACCTCATTGGGGCCGCACTCGCCCTCTGCCGAGAGAAGGAGGGCATCGCCTGCATCCTCGGCACCGGCTCTAACTCATGCCTATGGGACGGACAGGGCATAGCTCAGCACACGCCGCCCCTCGGCTACATCCTCGGCGACGAGGGAGGGGGAGCGTCGCTCGGCAGAAGGCTTGTCAGCGACCTGCTGAAGGGGCAGCTTCCCGCAGACCTGCGCCAGAGCTTCCTCCAGCGCTTCAGCCTGACGCCCAAGGACATCATAGAGCAAGTGTACAGCCGTCCTATGCCTAACCGCTGGCTCGCCTCGCTCGTGCCATTCCTCCAAGAGAATCAGGACAGGCAGGAGCTCCGCGGCCTCATCGTCGCAGAGTTCAGGCTGTTCATCCGCCGCAACGTATGTCAGTACCGCCGCCCCGACCTCCCCCTAAGCTTCACGGGGGGCATAGCCTACAGCTTCCAGAGCCTCCTCAGTGAAGCCTGCCAAGCAGAAGGCTACCAGCTGGGCAAGGTACTGCTGTCCCCTCTCCAAGACTTAGCACTACACCTATGAAGATAAGACAAGCAGAGTTCGTCACAAGCAGCCCCACCGCCGCGCTCTGCCCCCAGAGCGACAAGCCGGAGTACGCGTTTATAGGCCGCAGCAACGTGGGTAAGTCCAGCCTCATCAACATGCTCACTCAGCGCAAGGCTCTGGCTAAGACCAGCGCGACGCCCGGCAAGACACTGCTCATCAACCACTTCCTCGTCAACCAAGAGTGGCACCTCGTGGACCTCCCCGGCTACGGCTACGCACGGCGGGGCAGGGCGCAAAGGGAGCAGCTCGGGCAGATGATAGAGGGCTACATCCTCAGGAGGCAGCAGATGGCGTGCCTCTTCCTGCTCATCGACAGCCGCCACGAGCCACAGAGAATAGACGTGGACTTCACCCGCTGGCTCGGCCAGAACGGAGTGCCCTTCGCCATCGTCTTCACCAAGGCCGACAAGCTCTCCCGAGGGAAGCTCAACGACAACGTCCGCTTGTTCCTCCAAAGGATGCAGGAGGAATGGGAGGAGCTGCCGCCACACTTCGTCACAAGCAGCCTGGACCGCACGGGTAGGGAGGAGCTGCTGGACTACATCCAAGCCGTCAACTCGTCACTCAAGGAGGCGCAGGACTAACCCGCGACGCAAAAGGGGTGTAGACCTCTGCGGTCCAAGGGGTAAAACCTCTGCCGCCAAAAGGGTAATACCTCTACGACCAAAGGGGTAATACCTCTGCCGCCAAAGGGGTAATACCTCTTTGAGCAAAGGGGTAATACCTCTGCCGCCAAAGGGGTAATACCTCTGCCGCCAAAGGGGTAATACCTCTTTTTCGAAGCCCAACAGCTACTCTGCCAAAAGCCTGACGATGTCCTCCACTATCTGCTCACGGGTGAGGCGGTTCTCGCGCAGCAGCTCACCCGCGTCGTAACGGTCAACGAACTCCTTCCTCGCCCCCCTGACCAGCACCCTCATGCCTGTAGTAGAGTAATGGCGGGCGACCTTCTCCCCGAAGCCTCCCGCCGTACAGCCGTCCTCGAGGGAGACCACGAGACGGTGGCCCGCCCTGAGACTGCTGAGCAGCTCCGCGTCCACCCCTGAGATGAAGCGGGGGTTAATGAGGGTCGCCTCCACGCCTGACCGCTCCTTGAGCAAGGCGCACACCTGCCTGCCGAGCCGCAAGAAGCTGCCCACGCCGATGACCGCCACCTGACTGCCGCTGTGGACCACCTTAAAGCGGCAGAGCTCGCTGTAGTCCGTGTCCACCGGCTCAAGGCTATGCTCCACCTTGCCGAAGGGAACCCGTATGGCGACAGGATGCTCGCCCTGCCTCATCGCCCACTCCAGCATAGCGAGATGCTCCTCGAGGCTCGTGGGCGCGAGGTAGACCATATCGGGGATGTTGGAGAGCAGGGGTATGTCGAAGTGGCAAAGGTGAGTGACATCGTTCATCGACGAGAGCGAGCCCCAGTAGACGAGCAGCACGGCGGGGTTGCGGTTGATGCACAGGTCTTGCGAGAGCTGGTCGTACGCCCTCTGCAGGAACGTGCTGAGCACCCCGTACACTGGCTTACCCCCTGCCTTGGCTATGCCCGAGGCAAGTGCCACGGCATGCTCCTCGGCTATGCCCACGTCCACGAACTGCCGTCCTGCCCTCCGTCGCCTCTCTGGCGTGAAGCCTATCGGGTCAGGGGTGCCTGAGGTGATGGCGACGACACGCTTGTCCTCACGCATACGGCTGAGCAGGTGCTCGGCGGTAAGTGCGGCGTAGTCCTCTGGCACAGGCTTGCTCTGCTCCTGGGGAGCGTCCATTGCCTTAAGCACTGCTTGAGGGTCGAAGGGGGCGCAGTAGTGCCACGCCTCCTTGTCCCTTATGGCAGGCTCGAAGCCCTTGCCCTTGAGGGTGTTGATGTGCACCACTATGGGGTGATTGATGTCCTTAACGCTGCGGAACGCCTCGATGAGCCTGCCCACGTCGTTGCCCTCAGCCACGTACATGTAGTCCAGCCCCATAGCCTTGAAGAGGTTCAGTGCACACTGCCCGTCGCTCTCCCTCAACGCCTCAAGGTTCTGATAGAGACCGCCGTGGTTCTCGGCGATGCTCATCTGGTTGTCGTTGACGATGATAATAAGGTTCGACCGCAGCTCAGAGGCGTAGTCCAAGCCCTCCAACGCTTCCCCTCCGCTCAGCGAGCCGTCGCCTATGACGGCAATCACATTGCCCTTGCCCCCCGTGAGGTCTCTCCCCTTGGCCAGTCCCCCGGCAAGGCTCACGGAGGTGGAGGTATGCCCTATGACGAAGTGGTCGTGAGGGCTCTCCCGCGTCTCGGAGTAGCCGGATACCTCGTCGTACCTCAGTGGGTCGAGGAACGCCTCACGCCTTCCCGTCAGCATCTTGTGCGGGTAGCTCTGGTGAGACACGTCCCACACTATCTTGTCCTCGGGCGAGCAGAAGACGTAGTGCAGTGCCACCGTCGCCTCCACGATGCCAAGGTTAGGGCCGCAGTGGCCTCCGTGCT